>CAYLJQ010000177.1:0-11118 GCA_964383955.1 uncultured Heliomicrobium sp.
GCATTGCTTTCAGGTTTTCGTACACTTCGACCTTGTCGAATTGTCCCAGCTTGCGCCAACGCTCCGTTGGAAAGTTAACGCCATCAACGGCGGCGGTTTTCCCGTTAGTCGTATCGAACAGCGAAGCACGCATGACAATCAAAGAGGCGTCGTCAGTTCGCTCGTAGTTGAATTCAATCCGCTCGATTTCAGCGCGGTCAAAATCGAAGCGCGACAAATACCGGTGCGCTTGAAAGCCTTCGCCGTCCCAGCTTTCAGCAATCGGCGCGCGGCGGTGCTTAATCGCTGCCACCACATCCGCGCGGTCATAGGCCCATTCTGCTGTGTCGCGCCCGGCCTGAATCTCACGCTCGAAGACCTTGCCGTCCGTTGTGTGCAGCTTGATTCGCGCAACGATTTCGCCATCAGCAACGTGTGCCGATCCAGCCATTGTCGTAATCAACAACAGGCTTGTCGCCGTCGCGCCTGCCGACATTTGCGCCTGAGCCTGTTTCCCGGCCTTCAGTTCCAAATCAATCGGAGCATTCAGAAACTTGATCCCTTCCAGTTCCAGACAATATTTGATGTCTGGATCAACGGCTCGTTCGCGCAAGGCATATTTGACGTTGAGCAAATTGAATCCCTGATGCTCCAGAAAAAACGGGCGGCTTCTGGGAACCCAGCCATCGGGTGACATATCGCCCGCCACTGCCGACTGCCTGACCAATTGCAGCATGTCGTACCCATTGACGCTTTGCAGCCCGCGCGCAATGGAAAGGTTCGGTTGATTCAACTGGCTGAAGTTGTCACCGAATCCCCAAGGCGATTCGGTGACGACGCGAAACGAATGGAAATCGCTTTCGCGCGATTTGATCAGCCTCACCGCCGGAGGATCCGCCAGTTGCTCAGCCAGCACGGGCTTGAAAACTCTCCACTCGTAAAATTGCCCGAACGACGCCAGATCAATTGCCAGCACCGCGACCAGCAACAATCCCGTCAACGCCGTTTGCCGCCGCGCGTAAACCCACGAGGCCAAAACAGCAAACGCAAACATAAACAGCGGAATGAAGGCTTCGGCATTCGTCAGCAGGTTGGCACCCGATGGCGCAGCATTCGGAATAATCCACGCGCCAAGCCAGCGGTAAAGGATCAGCGTCGCTCCGACCAGAATCGTTAGCACAAGCGCGGCTTTGCGCCACAACCTGACGGCTTCGGCTTTGTCCAGCGTTGCCAGTTTGTTAACACCCAAACCGGCCAGCACGGCCAGCGACAAATTGACAATCAACAGATTGCGCGCCGACACGCGAAACAGGTTGAACACCGGAACGTGGAAAATCAGTTTGTGAATGCCAAACGGCAGGTATCGCCCGAAGGCTATCAACAACGCCAGCAGCGCCAGCAAGGACCAGAACCCGGCCAGCTTGTCGCCGCGCGCTTTGAACACCGCAACTGCGGCCAGCAACAACGTCAGCAATCCGATATACCCGAACAATTCAGTGACGCCTTCCCCGCCCCAATACGGCAATCGGTAAGGCGATTTCAAAGCTCCGCCGAAAAAGTACGGAAAGATCAAATTCAGCGATTGCCACGGCGGCAGCGAAAACGAAGCGAAGTATTCGTAATCAATTGCGCCCCGCGCGCTGAACGGCAGCAATTCGCGCAACGGAAACAATTGCACGCACGACAACAACAATCCACAAACCGCCATCGCCGCCGATTTCGCCAGAAACGGCCAGCGATGATGTTTTTCTGCCCGCACAAACGCGGCAAACAGCACGTAAGCGCCCCAAACTTGCGCCGTGTAAAAGTTCATTTGCGGCACACCCGCAAAAAGCTGCACAGCGATGACAACCGAACCAATCGTCACCCAGCGCCACGACAGTTGCTGATAAAGCTTTTCGGTTGCCATAACCACCCACGGCAGCCACGCCGCAGCAGCAATGTGCGAAGTCTGTCCCAAATGCACGACCAGATATCCGCCAAGCCCGAATGCGATTCCGCTGACCAGCGCGGCTTCGCGACGACAACCGATGGTCCGCGCGTACAGATACGCTCCCACTGCCGCCAAATGAAACGTCGTAATGACGACAATGTTCATCGCCGCCAGTGGCGGCAGCACGGCAAAAATCCAATTTGGCGCATACAACGCGCCCGGATACGCAGTCGCCAGAAACGGCATTCCGGCGAAAATGTACGGATTCCACAACGGCAATTGCCCATCCGCGATCATCTGCCCCAACAAAATCCGCAATCCCAGATTCGCCGTCCATCCATCGCCCGGCGCAAGCAGCAACCCGCTCGTCAACGCCGGGTAAAAAAACAACACCGGCAGCAACAGCAACAGCGCCACGGCAACAGGGCGAGAGAGGATTTCCCGGCCACTTGTCGAATCCTTCGGGTTGGGTGTCTGGGAATGAGGTGAAGTCAAAGCCATAGCTCCAATTGCTTGAAGAGTGTGCATAAAATAAGGCCACTGAAAGAAACCACAAAAAGCTCAAAAGTCACAAAAGAAATTTCTAGTGTTGAGTTGCCGAAAGCCTTCTTTGTGCTTTTTGTGGTGAATTCCTCGCCCTGGAACTATGCACAGACTTCAATTACTTTCGTTTGCGATGAAAGACGAAACCGCCGACCAGCAATAACAGCACGCCCGCCAACGACCAGGCTGCGCCCGTGCGAAAGCTAGGCGCGCGAAAGACGAATTCGATTTTGTGATCGCCCGGCGAAAGCTCAACGCCGCGCAGCGTGAAATTGACGCGCTCAACCGAAGTGCGCTGTCCGTCCACCCAGGCTTCCCATCCGCGATAGTAAATTTCGCTCAAGACCAAAAACCCAGGCTGCGAACTGTTGCTTTGCAATTCAATTCGGCGCGGTTCGTAGCGCGTGATCCTTACCTGACTGTTTGGCGACGAAGTAACAGCCGAACTGGCGAGCGGGGTTTTGAGTTGCCGGTTGGCAAACAGCTCCGCTTCCAGCAACACCGTGTCGGTCAGATCAATTGGCGAGCCATCAGCCATCCGTCCCGTTTCAATGCTGCGCATCACTTCTACACTGGGCGCGAGAACAGCTTTTGTAGCCAGCCACGCGCGCGGGCGAACTTTCAGATTTTCGTAAAGTTCGACTTCGCCGAAATCCGCCAGCTTGCGCCAGCGTTCGGGCGACAAACTGACTTCATTCAGAAAGTGCGACGCACTGGTCGCCGAATCAAACAGCGAAGCGCGTGTGATGATCAGGTCGCCTTCGCCAAGCAGACAGTTGAATTCCAGGCTTTCGATTTCGGCGCGGTCGAATTTCAACCTTACCAGATACCCCTGTCCGCGAAATCCGATCTTGTTAAAACTGGCGATGGTGGCGGCGCTGTTTGCCGTCCACAGCGAAGTGTCGCGCCCGGCCAGCATTTGCCGTTCGATCACCTGTCCGCCAGCGGTTCGCAGTTTGATGTTCGCCACGGGTGTGCCGTCCGGAATGCTGCGAATGTTTTCCAGCGCGGAAATAATCGCCAATTCGTCGGCAGTGGCTTTCGCGTCCACCTGAACCTGCGCGTTTCGTTTCAACCGCAAATCAAATTGCCGGTCGTTGAACGCGATCCCTTCGTGCGAGATGGTTTTTGCAGCAGGCGCTGGGCGTTCTTTCAACAGGTATTTTGCGTTCAGCAAATTAAACCCTTGCGCATTTGCAGCCAGCGAAATGGGTTCGGTAATGACGCCGTCCAGCGTCACGCGGCCAGCGATTTCTGCCATTTGCCCCAGCCGCGCCGGGTCATATCCATTGATGGATTGCAGCCCGCGCGCAATCGCAAAGTTCGGATAATTCAGCAAATCGGCATTCGCGCCAAAGGGATTGACCGACTGGCTGACTATACGAAACGAGTTCCAATCCGCTTCGCGCGCTTTGATGAATTTGACCGTTGGCGGATCGGCGATCCGTGCAGCAACGTTGAAGGCGTTGTCGTCAATCAACCGCCACTCGTAAAAGAATCCGAAGGCAAATAAATCCAGAAACAACACCGCGATGAGCACTGCGCCGGAAAGCGCGCTCCATCGCCGCGCGTAAAGCATCACCGCCGCAACGCTCAGCAACAAAAAAACCAGCGGGACATACAATTCCGGGTTTGACCACGCACCCGCGTTCGTTGGGATTGGCACTTCGGCTTTCAGCCGTTCGCTGAAAAAGCGATAGACGACCGCTCCCGCAATGGCAATTGCGGCTACCAAGCCGGCACTTTTCAGCAAAACGCGCCTGACCAACGCGCGATCAAGCTGCGTCAACACCGTCGCGCCCAGGCCAGCCAGCATCGCCAGCGCAAAATCGAATTCCATCAGATTTCGTCCCGCAGCACGGAACAGATTGAACACCGGAACTTGATGCAGAAGTTTATTGATGCCAAACGGCAGGAAGGAACCGAACGACAGCAGCAACGCTACGACGGCGAAAATTGCCCAGAACTTGATGGAGCGAGGCAAGTCTTTTCCCACGAAGTCACACGAAGAATCACGAAGAAAACCAGAGCCATTCGTGCCTGACTTCGTGCCATCTTCGTGTGACTTCGTGGGAGATAAACGCTTCCTGGCAAAGACAGCCGCAAATGCCAGCAACCACGCCGTCATTCCGACGTAGCCGCAGGTTTCGGTCAAATTCCATCTGCCCCAGTACGGCACGCTGTAAGGCGCAGTCGCCGCTCCACCGAAAAAATAGGGAAAGAAAAGCTCGAAGACTTGCGACGGCGGGAAAGAAAATTGCGCGAAGTATTGGTAATCAATTCCGGCGCGGTCGCCCAGCTTCAGCAGTTCGCGGGCAGGCAGCAGTTGAATCATCGCAAGCAATGCGCTGCCCACAACCATTACCACCAGCCCCACAGCGAATGTTGCGCGGCTCGGCGGTTCAGTGCGAACAAACCGAAAAACCGCGTACGCTCCCACGGTCATCGCCGTATACAACGTCATTTGCGGGTCGCCGGCAAACACCTGCAAAGCGATGAACAGCGCGCCTGCCGTCACCCAGCGCCAGCGCAACTGCCGATGCAGCATTTCAACGGCCAGCAAAATCCATGGCAACCAGGCTGCCGCGTTAATGCGGTTTGTATGCCCCAGATGCGCAACCATGTACCCGCCAAAGCTGAACGTCATCGCCGCAATCAACGCTCCGACGCGTGTGCATCCGATTCGCCGGGCAAACAGGTAAGTCCCAAACAGCGCCAGATGATACGTCGTCAGCACCAGCACGTTCATCGCCACTTGCGGCGACAGCAAGGCAAACAGCCACGTCGGCGGATACAGCGCTCCCGGCTGAATGCTGGCCAGCAGCGGCATCCCGGCGAAGATGTACGGATTCCACAACGGCAATTCGCCTTGCGCCAGCATCTGCCCGATCAGAATGCGAATGCCTAGAATCTGCGTCCAGCCATCGCCCGGTGCCAGCGTGACTTTACCCATCACTGCCGGGAAGAAATAAATCAGCGGCAGTAACAATAGCGCGATGCCAGTTGCGATTGATTGCGGATTTCGGCCAAGTTTTTTGAATGCGGATTGGGGATTTTCTTTGGACATGAAGCTTTCGTTGACAACGAAATGCGGGAATTAAAGCCGCAGATGAACGCAGAATTGCGCAGATTGCGCTTGATCTGCGTGGCTCCGCGTTGATCTGCGGCTACGTTTTCATCAATCCATGAATCTGTATTTGACCAGCGCCCAGATGGCGCCGAAGCCGTCTTTCCAGGTGATCTTTTTGCCTTCGTCGAAATCGCGGCCGTAATAGGAAATCGGCATTTCGTAGAGTTTGTATTTGCGCTTCAGAATCTTGGCGGTGATTTCCGGCTCGAAATCGAACTTGTTGGATTTGATCTGGATGTTTTTGACCACGTCGGCGCGGAAGACTTTGTAACAGGTTTCCATGTCGGTCAGCGTGGCGTTGTACAAAATGTTGGTGACAAAGGTCAGCATCTTGTTTCCCAGCAGATGCCAGAAATTGAACGCGCGCGCGACTTTGCCGCCTGTCAGCCGCGAGCCGTACACCACGTCAGCGCGGCCTTCCAGAATGGGTTTAATCAACTCAACGTATTCCGCCGGATCGTATTCCAGGTCGGCGTCCTGAATCAGGATGATGTCACCTTCGGCGTAATGCAGCGCCGTGCGCAAGGCAGCGCCTTTGCCCATGTTCTGGCCGTGAAAGTAAATCTTATGCTTGGAGGTTTCAGCCAGCTTTTTCAGCACGTCGCGCGTGCCGTCTTTGGAACCGTCGTCCACGATGATCAGTTCTTTTCGCACATCGCCCAGATGGACGGCTTCGACCTTGGCAATGATTTCGTGAAGCGTCGCAGCTTCGTTGTAAACGGGCATCAAGATAGACAGTAAAGGTGGATTTTGCATTCGGGTGTTGTCTCAAACTTTGTTACTTCTGTGTGGTATTCACCGCTCGGCCTTCGGAGCGTTCTCGGCGGGCGACACCACTGCGCCGCGCAGCTTCTTCGACAGCTTTGGCCACCAACGGCGCGACTTGCCGGTTGAACACCGACGGGATGATGTATTCGGGGTGAAGTTCTTCGGGTGCGATGACCGAGGCTATCGCCTGGGCGGCAGCCATTTTCATTTCTTCGTTGATGTCCGAAGCGCGGCAATCCAATGCGCCGCGAAAAATGCCTGGGAAACAAAGCACGTTGTTGATCTGGTTTGGATAATCGGAACGTCCGGTCGCCATAACGGTGACATGCGGCCAGGCTTCTTCCGGCATGATTTCCGGCGTGGGATTTGCCAACGCAAAGACAATCGGGTCGCGGTTCATCTTTTTCAGCATTTCGACTTTTAATACGCCCGGCCCAGACAAGCCCAGAAACAAATCCGCCCCCACGATCAATTCGTCCAGCGAACCTTTCAAATTGTCGGGGTTGGTGTTGTTGGCGTACCACTCGACAGCTTCGTTCATGCCTTCGGTGCGGCCACGGTACACAGCACCGTGCAAATCAAACCCGATGATGTTTTTCGCTCCGGCGCTCAGCAAAATCTTGGTGCAGGCGGTTCCCGCCGCGCCGACTCCGGCAACCACGATTTTGATGTCTTCGATTTTTTTGTTGACGATTTTCAGCGCGTTGATCAGCGCAGCCATCACCACGACAGCAGTTCCATGCTGATCGTCGTGAAAAACCGGAATGTCCAGTTCGCGCTTCAATCGCTGCTCGACTTCAAAACAGCGCGGCGAAGCGATGTCTTCCAGATTGATGCCGCCAAATGTCGGAGCAATCGCTTTGACGGTGCGAACGATTTCGTCTGTGTCTTTCGTGTCTAAACAGATGGGGAACGCGTCAATCTGGGCGAATTCCTTGAACAGCATCGCCTTGCCTTCCATCACAGGCAAAGCAGCCGCCGGGCCAATGTCACCCAGTCCCAACACCGCCGTGCCATCGGTGACGACGGCGATGCAGTTGCGCTTGATCGTCAGGTTGTAAACCTTTTCCGGGTCTTTGTAGATGGCCATCGAAACGCGCGCCACGCCCGGCGTGTAAGCGATGGACAGGTCAGAGCGTGTTTGCAGTGGACGCTTGTTCGTGATTTCGATCTTGCCGCCAATGTGCCGCAGAAACGTCCGGTCAGAAACGTTGATAACGGTCACGCCTTCGACTGCGCGAACCGTATCGGCAATGCTTTCGGCATGTTCATCGTTTCCCGTGGCAACGGTGATGTCGCGAATCAGGTGATGCGCGCCGACTTCGACAATATCAATTGCGCCAATGTTGCCGCCGGCTTCGCCAATGGCAGACGTGACGTGCCCCAGCATTCCGGGACGATTTTCCAACCGCAAGCGCAGAGTGATGCTGTAGCCTTCACTCGGTATGACGTTCATTCGTAATGAGTCCTTTGTTAATTGGGGAGTGGTAGAGCATTCATGAACGGCGCTGAGAATACCTTATGCTCCCAGGGCAGGCAAGATTTCCAATCTGGACAGTTTGCACGACTTCCCACAGAATGCGCGCGGTTCCACTTCGACTCCATCAATCCCATAAAATCTATGAAGCGAATATCCAGAAATCTGATTCTTGTTTTGCTTTTCACCGCCGCTTTGTTTGCGCGTGAAATTCCGTCGCAAGCGCAAAAGCCAACAGCAAAGCCCGCGAAAAAGTTCAATGTGTTGTTTATCTCCACGGACGATTTGAACAACGATTTGGGTTGTTACGCCCATCCGCTGGTTCAGTCACCCAACATTGACCGGCTGTCGGCAAAAGGCGTGCGGTTTGATCGAGCTTACAACCAGTTTCCGCTGTGCAGCCCCAGCCGCAGCAGCTTGATGACCGGTTTGCGGCCTGATGCCACACAGGTATACGACCTGCAAAAACATTTTCGCTCTGTGTTGCCGCAAGTGGTCACGCTTCCACAGCTTTTTATGAAGAATGGGTATTTCGCTGCGCGCGTCGGCAAGATTTACCATTACGGCAACCCCGGCCAGATCGGAACCGATGGCCTGGACGATCCGCAATCATGGAATCTGGTCGTCAATCCGCGCGGCGTGGACAAAGACGAAGAAAAAGTCCTGACCAATTACACGCCGAAACGCGGGCTTGGCAGTTCTCTGTCATATTACGCCTCGCCGGAACCGGACGAAGCGCACACCGACGGCAAAGTCGCCGCCGAAACCATCAAGCTGCTGGAAGCCAACAAAGACGGTCAATTTTTTATCGCCGCTGGGTTTTATCGTCCACACTGTCCGTACATCGCGCCCAAAAAGTATTTTGATCTGTACCCGATAGAGAAAATTCCCGCGCCGAAGTTTTCACCGGATGAGTGGAAAACCATTCCGGACCCGGCGGTTTGGCTCAAAGAACCGCACTTTGGCACGACAGCCGAACAACAGCGCGAGGCAATCCGGGCTTATTACGCTTCAATCAGTTTTGTGGATGCGAATGTGGGCAGGTTGCTGGAGGCGCTGGACAGGCTGAAGCTCACCGAAAACACCATCGTCATTTTCTGGAGCGATCATGGCTACCTGCTGGGCCAGCACGGGCAATGGATGAAGCAATCCTTGTTTGAAGGTTCTGCGCGCAATCCATTGATTTTCGCCGGTCCCGGCATTTCCAAAGGCAAAGCGTCATCGCGAACGGTTGAGCTTGTTGACCTGTACCCGACGCTGGCTGATTTGTGCGGTCTGGTTGCCCCGCCAAAGAATCTGCCTGGCCGCAGCTTGCGTTCGCTGCTGGCCAACCCGAACGCCAAATGGGATAAACCGGCCGTTACGCAGGTTCAGCGTGGCACGGCACCAAACCAGTTTATGGGATACAGCATTCGCACAGAACGGTGGCGCTACACGGAATGGGACGAAGGCAGGAAAGGGATTGAGCTTTACGATGAAACAAGCGACCCGGAAGAGATGAAGAATCTGGCAAATGATCAGAAATATGCCGGAAGGATCGCGGAGTTAAAGATGTTGTTGAAAAAGACTCTGAGCGCGCAGCCAGCAAAGTAACGCAAGCGATTCATCCCCAGCCAGAAATGCCGAAATCGCCGCAAATTTACGGATTACTGAGCGTGAAATCGTCAAACCACAATCGCCCGAAAATCGGGCATGGCCTGGCAGAACATTCTTCGCGGCGAACGGTCAGGGTAATCGCCTGGGTATCGGCATCGGTTTGAAACTGCAAGGAATACTGCCGCCAATCGCTGGCCGTTTGAGCCAATGGCGGTGAATACGTCAGCAGGCGCTCTGTTTTCCCCGAAGCGCTGACAAGAACGATGGGCGATCCCGCCGTGACCAAATCTTCAGCGCGCGCCCAGAAGCTCAGCCGGTAAGACTTGTTTGGAGCAACCAGAATCAATTGCGAAGCTGCCGAAGCCCAGGGCTGCGGATCTCCATTCCATTCAATCAGCAGGCTTTTTGACCCGGAATGCGGATCGCGGCGGCTCAAGGATGCCTTGATCACCTGGCTGCGCTCGATTCGCCAGCCGAACGAGGGAGCCGCGCCAGCGCGAATCTCTTCTTCAAACCCACCATCCACGATTGAAGGTTGGCCGGCAGACGGATAGCCGCGTCGGTTTTTATCAGCGCCGCTGGCCCACACTTCATACGCCGCTGGAAATTGTTGGGCGGAAAGGAAGTCAGTCACCAGATTTTGCCGCTCTTCATCGGAAATCTGTCCTGACGCGCGAAACAGCCTGAGCGCATCAGCGGATTTTCCGCTTTTGGCGAAAAAGCGCGCCAACGCAAATCGCGCCGCCGGAGTTTGGGGTTGAACCGCCTGTTCAACCGCCGCCGTGTCGCCGCCATATAATCCGTAAGCCAGGTCAATTGTGTTCGGCAACAAGGTTGGATTGCTGGCAACTGCGCCGCGCAGTTCAGCAAATGCTTCGGCGTGCTGTCCGGCTCGAAACAGCGCATTGCCAAGTTGCCAGCGCGGCTGGGCATAATAAGGCGCAAGCAGCGTCGCTTGCTTGAAAGCGGCAATAGCGCCTTCGGCATCGCCTGCCAAGTCGCGTGTCAGCCCCAGTTCCACCCACAAAAAATGATCTCGTGGCCGTATGGTAACGGCCCGGCTTAGCTCTTGCGCGGCGGCAGTAAATTCGCCCGCGCTTGAAAGCAATCCAGCGCGAAAATAACGAACCTGCGGATCGTAAGGGCCGAAACTGACGGCTCTATCCGCTGCCGCTGGCACACTTGCTCTGAACCCGTAATCGGCAAGAAGTCTGGAAATTCCTACTTTTGCGGCTCCAACCGTCATCCAGACACAAACAAACAATCCAATGACAGCAGCGGTAATGCGCGTGATGCTGCGCCAATCGAATGGGTGATTTTCAGTCTGTCGTTTTAACAAGGTGGCTCCTGGAAGGTGAAAACCGTATGGAAAAGAAAACTTCGCTGTCTCCCCAAAAGCAAAGAGCGCAAAGTGAAACTTGAAAGTTCTCTTTACGCTCTTCGAGTGTGGGGGGAGCTAGTGTCCTGCTCTTCTGCCTTCAACTGCAAGATTTGATCAGGTTATCGGCAGCAATCGGTCGGACTGGATGGGCTTGGATTGCAGCAGCAGCAACAACAGCAATTGCCTCTATTTCTGCCTGCTCCCCAAAGCATTCCCATCCGAAGCAGGTCAACTGTGGAACCTGGATTGAGGTCGAAGATCCATGGATTGTCTTTCGTTTTTACAGCAGGTTCTGTCGCAGCGGCTTCCTC
>CAYLJQ010000178.1:0-11086 GCA_964383955.1 uncultured Heliomicrobium sp.
ATACAACACGCCGATTGAAAAGCGCTGGATTCGCCGTCATCGTCTGCAAAAGAAAGATCCGAATGCCGCTGTCAGCGAAGTCGTCAAACCGATTGTCTATTACGTGGACAACGGCGCGCCGGAACCGATTCGCACCGCGTTGGTTGAAGGAGCTTCGTGGTGGGCACAGGCTTTTGAAGCCGCCGGATTCAAAAACGCCTTTCGCGTGGAAGTGTTGCCTGCCGACGCCGATCCGATGGATGTGCGCTACAACATGATCAACTGGGTTCATCGCTCGACACGTGGCTGGTCGTATGGAGCGCAAGTCGGCGATCCGCGCACAGGCGAAATCATCAAAGGCAATGTCACGCTTGGCAGTTTGAGGATTCGGCAGGACGTGTTGCTCGGGACGGGAATGATTCCTGCGACCGCCGCGATGACGGAAGGCGGTTTTGAGAATCATTGCGAAGCCGGAGATTCGCCTGAAGTGGATTACCTGGCAGCATCTTCCGCGGACCCCGCAACGGATTCGGCGGCAATGGCACTGGCGCGCATTCGCCAGTTATCCGCGCATGAAGTCGGCCACACGCTGGGCTTCGCTCACAATTTCGCAGCGTCCAGCTATAACCGCGGTTCCGTGATGGATTACCCCGCGCCGTGGGTCGAAATCAAAAATGGCAAGCTGGATTTGTCGAATGCTTATGCCGTAGGCATCGGCCCGTTCGACAAATTCTCGGTCACGTTTGCTTACGCGGAATTCCCTGTCGTTGATGGCGAAAGCCCGGAACAGTACCGCGCGCGTGAGCAAGCGGAGCTTGAGAAAATCATTCAAAAAGGGTTGGCCGATGGAATGTTGTTTATTGACGACGGTGATGCACGCGCCGTCAGCACAGCGCATCCGCTGGCAAGCGTTTGGGACAACGGCGCAGACCCAATCGCCACGCTGCGGCACGAAATGGAAGTCCGCCGCATCGGATTGAAAGGCTTCGGACTGAAAAGCATCAGCGTTGGCCAGCCGATGTCGGCGCTGGAGGCCAAGCTGTTGCCGCTGTACCTGCACCATCGTTACCAAACCGTTTCGGCGGCAAAATCGCTCGGCGGACTGTATTTCACTTACGCGATGAAAACCGCAAATGGTCCGAGTCCCGCGAAATTCCGCGAAGTCGTTCCGGCTGCCAGACAGCGCGAAGCCTTGAAAGCGGTTCTGGAAACGATCAAACCTGAAGAACTGGCGTTGCCGCAAAACCTTCTTGATCTGATTCCGCCAATTGCCACAGGCTTTGAAGGCGGAACGGCGGAATACTTCAGCCGCCGGACTGATCCGGCATTTGATCCGCTGGCAGCAGCAGCCATCGCAACAGACATCTCCTTGGGAGCCTTGCTGGATCCGAACCGTGCGGCACGACTGATTCAGTTTCATTCGGAAAATTCGGCCAACCCGGATTTGAAGGAAGTGATTGATGCGATCATTACCGCGACCTGGAAAGCCCCAGCGGCAACCAATCTGCAACTCAAAGCAATTCAGCAAACTTCGCAAAGTGTCGCAGTGCAAAAGTTGATAAACCTGGCAAGCGACGAAGGCGCATCGCCGCTGGTTCGCGCCGAGGCTTCGGCTGGACTGAGAGCTTTGAACACAATGCTGAAAGCCAACGGAAGCGACGCGCATCGCAAAGCCACACAGGAAGACATCGAACGTTTCTTGAATCGTCCCGATGCGGTTCGTGGGCCATCGCGACCGTTGCCGACTCCGCCCGGTGATCCAATCGGATCGGCAGGTAGATCAAACTAAATTGAAGCAATAAGGTTTTTAGACAGGATTAGCAGGATTTTTCAAGATTGTGATGCGGCAAACAATGCTCTGCTAACGTCAATCCTGAGAAATCCTGAAAATCCTGTCTAAAAACGATGTCTCAATTTTCACGTCAATCGCAACCGGCGAACTTTCAAAGAGTTACCTGCTGCCGACCAGACGGCCAAGCTCAGCAACTTTCGGCCACCAGCGCACCACAAACGAAACGCCGCCTTCTCCAAACACGCGCAATCGCACACAGCGCCAGCGGTTCGATGCGCTTGGCGGTTCAATCATCCCAACGCGGTTTCGGTAGACGCGTGGAATTTCCAGCGTTCCAGGCGTTCCAGGCAAATCAATCAGGACTTCGCGTTCACCATTCACCCTGCCGCTCCATTGAATCAGTTTGGGGCCGATCTGTTCGGGATCCTGACGATTGGCGCTGTCGCGATCATTTCCATCGTCGTCATCCCTGGAATCACGGCGAAAATTTCCTTCATCACGGTCGCGGTTACTGGCAATCCGATCTCGTCTGGACTTGGGCGGTTCGTAACTGGAATTTTCGTTTGCGGGGCTTGATGAATTTTCTGCTTCCCGCTGCCGGATTTTGCGTTCTTCAGGCTTCCGCGAAGTTTGCTGGCCATCCGGCTGACCGGTTGGCTGCCCGGATGATGGCGATGTTTGAACAGGCGCTTGCGGCGTTCTGTTTGCGGCAATGGTCGGAGCGGGTGTCGGCGGAACCTGCTGTTGAGTTTTGCCAGGCGCAACCGTTTGCTGATGCGAACCAGCAGCGGATTGCATTGGCTGCGGCTGAACCGGCTTGTTTGTCACGGCAATCCCGGAATTCGCGGGACCCGTCTGGTTGCCGGAAGCTTGAGCAGCCTGCTTTGTCGAAGGTGAAGCCGGTGCGGCATTTTTTGCCAGTCCTCCACCAGACAACGGATCGCCCGGAAGCAATGCTGCAAGTTCCAGCGAATCCAAATCGCTGGGATTTGCGCCTCCCGGTGAAGGCGTTGGCGACGCCGTAGATTGCGCGCCGGCCAGCAGTGGCAGCGCCTGTGAAGCCAGCCAGTTCCTGCCCCAAATCGCTCCTGCCAGCACCATCAACAGCAATGCAGCAGCGGCGACTGCAACTCTGCGACGACGACGGCGAACCAGCGACAACCGATTGATTGCATCCAGTTCTTCTACTGACTGAAACTCCGGCACGGCTTCGGCAATCAAAGGAATCACCACCTGCCGCGCGGCTGATTGAATCTCTTCCGCCAATTCTTGAACGTTTTGTTGGCGATCTTCCGGAGCTTTGGCCAACGCGCGCAAAATCGCTTTTTCGAGGTTTAATGGGATTTCTGTATTGAGCTGGCGCGGCGGCCTGGGTTCAGCTTGCAGATGGTGAATTGCGATTTCCGTGGGAGTCCGGCCCTTGAAAGGCCGCTCGCCAGTCAGCATTTCATAAAGCATCACCCCAAGCGAATAAATATCCGACCGGTGATCAACGGCCTTGCTCTGACATTGTTCCGGTGAAGCGTACGCAACCGTTCCGCTTAAAACCGAATGCTGGGTGAATGGCGGCGCGCCTGCAGGTTGCGGAAATTTGGCAATGCCGAAATCAATCAGCTTCGCTTGGAAGAATGAGGGATTGAGGGAATGAGGGATTGAGGGAAGTCTTCCATCGCCAGGTTTCTCCGTCTCCCCGTCCCGCCGTCCCTCTTTCTCTCCCTCTTCGCGCAGCATTACGTTTCGCGGGCTGATGTCGCGATGAACGATGCCGCGTGCATGAACTTCCCCAAGCGCATCGCAGAGCTGCAAAATGATGTTTACGGCTTCGCCGGTTTCCAACCTGCCACGCGCATCCAATTCTTCGCGCAGCATTCGTCCGCGCAAAAACTCCATCGCCACAAACCGCAAATCTTCCCCAATTGTCCCTGTGTCGAAAAATCGAACGATGTTGGGATGCTCTATATCAGCCAGGACGTCGGCTTCGCGACGCATGCGTTCCAACATTTCCAACCAGTAATTGCGCGCGGCTTCCGCGTCAATCGCATACGTCAGTTCGCGCTTTACCAGTTGAGCCGGATCGCTGACTTTAACGACGATCACGCTGTCGGTTTGCAAATCCGTCGCGGCAAAAACCGTTGAAAGCCCTCCCTGCCCCAGGCGGCGGTAAAGCCTGTAGCGGTCACCAACCGTTTGATTCAGCAATTTAGACAGGTCGGGTTCGTGAACCTGAGCGCAGTTTGGACAAAAGACGGCGAATTCAGACAGTTCGCCAAAACAACGCTGGCACCGAGTCATAGCGGCTCCTTCGGTTTCGATTGGAAAGTTATCTTGAAAAAGGGTGAGCGGAGTATAGAGGAAAAGGGGCTGGCTGTCAGCGGAAACTATGCGCCGCAATCCGAAGCAAAAATCCAATCCACGCTCTCAGCAATCCAATTGGTTTGAACAATGGTTGACGCCTCGACATCACTGACGATTTTAGCCCTTATTATCGAAACAGACTGTCCAGATGGCTCGTTCAACACGACGAACATAAAGCAACAACCAATTTGATCGAATTCCGGCAATTGATTTTGAAACCTACGCTCGGATTCCTTCACCAACATCGCGTTACATCCAGATCAGCGCTGCTGGCTGGCTACTTAAACGTGCTGAAAGCGGCCCCAAACCATGACTTCAGAACGATGAGAGTTTTTCCTCGAATCAAGTTACCGAACACAAAATTGCTGCGGCACAAGCTGCAACAGGTAAAACGGCATTTATCGGTTCGCAGAGTGGCGCTGGCAATTGAATTGACGATCTTCGCCGCCGCGCTGCTCTTTCTGAATACTGGCAACCGGGCAGATTGGCTGGATGGATTTGGGCGGCGGGCAGATTTGCTGGCGACGGCATTGGCGCTGGCGTTATTCGCGTTGATTCACGTCCTGGCAAAACGGCATTTGCTGCCGCGAATCGAAAGCTATTTTTCGCTCGTCAAATATGACGACCGGCGCATTCTGTTTGATTTGGGCCAGGAAGCACGCGCGGCAACTGACATAGAGCACTTGTTCAAACTGATTGTCGCGCAAATCGGCGAGGCTCTGCAGGCAGAAGACGTTTCCATCTTTGTCCGAGACGAAAAAACGGGCCATTATCTTTGCCGCGTCTCTTCTTCACATCAAAACACGCAAGACTCGTCCGCGTCTGACGCCCCTTTGCCCGCGCTGGCGCGAGAAGCCTTTGTCGTTCGGCGTTTGCGCCTGGTTTCGCTTCCGCTGGAAATCGGCCTGGAGGATTTTGACGCCTGGGCGCGCGCTTTTGAATCTTCCCTGCCAACTCAGCGCGAAGCCCGGCGGCAAGAACAGGAAACGCTTCTCCAATTCAAAACACAGCTACTGCAACCGATCAAAATCAAAGATCAACTGGTCGGCATTCTGTCATTGGGTCAATGCCGCGTGCGGCACGAATACACAGCCACCGACAAAGAAATGCTGATGTCCGTGGCCAGCCAGCTTGCATTGGTGATTGAAAACGCACGGCTGACCGAACGAATGGTCGCCGACGAACGGTTGCGCCGCGAATTGGCGCTGGCGTCCGAAGTGCAAAAACGGCTGCTGCCGTCACAGCCGCCTGAATGCGTTTCGGTCGAGCTGGCCGGATTCTGCCAACCGGCGCGCGGCGTCGGCGGCGATTACTACGACTTTTTCAAATTCGACAACCAGCAACTTGGCATCGCCATCGCCGATGTCGCAGGCAAAGGCATCGCCGCGGCGCTGCTGATGTCCACCGTCCAGGCGACGCTGCGCGGGTTGTCCACCGAATCGCCAAATCACCTGAACGAATCGAACGAATCGCTGGCAAACATGGTGGCAACGCTGAACCGGCTGCTGGTGAATTCCACCGGCGGTTCAAACTACGTCACGTTCTTTTATGCGCAGTTCGATCAGAGCACGCAGCAACTGGCCTACGTCAACGCGGGTCACAATCCGCCGTTTCTCTTTCGCGCCAATGAAGACGGGCTGCAAACGGTTCTGGCGACTTCCGTCAACGGCTTTAAGAAGCTGGACGCTGGCGGAATGTTCGTCGGCATGTTCGATCACTTGCGCTACGAACAAGAAGTTATCCAGATGCAATCCGGCGATGTGTTGATCGCTTTCACCGACGGCTTGCCCGAAGCGCAAAACAACGAAGGCGAAGAATTTGACGACCTTCGAATTCAACAAGCCTTGATCGAAACCGCGCGGCTGCCGGTCAACGAAATCCGTGACGAAATTCTGCGCCGCGTCAAAGACTGGTGCGATGGCGCGGCACAATATGACGATCTGACGTTCATCGTGCTGAAAGCAAAATAGTAACAGGAGGGTTCATGTTTTCGACCTTGTGGCAAGACGTGCGCTACGGCGCGCGAAGCTTATTCAAACATCCAGGCTTTACTCTGGTCGCAGTTCTGACGCTCGGCCTGGGCATCGGCGCGAACAGTGCCATTTTCAGCGTCGTCAATGGCGTATTGCTGCGTTCGCTTCCCTACCCCGAACCGGAACGCGTTGTGATGCTGTGGGAAGTCGGCGACAGCGGCAGGAACACGTACGTTTCTCATCTGAATTTCAGCGATTGGCGCGCGCGACAAACTTCGTTTGAAGCCATTTCAGCTTACAGCGGCAAATTCGGTGGACCTTCGACGATTCTTGGCGGCAACGAGCCAGTGCGGGCAAACGAGGTAAGCGTTTACAGGGATTTTTTCAAAGCACTTGGTGTCGCCCCGGCGATTGGCCGCACTTTTTCGCCGGAAGAATCGAACTTCGGCACCGCGCCTGTGGCCGTCGTCAGCCACGGATTCTGGCAACGCAGCTTGAGCGCCGATCCGAATCTGGCAAACAAGACGCTGACCATCGGAACGCGCAGTTTCAATGTGATCGGTGTTATGCCAGCGGGTTTCAGCTTTCCGGAAGAAACAGATGTTTGGACATCCAAAGAGCAACTGTACGCCGATAACAGTTCACGTTCATCGCACAATTACATCGGCATTGCGCGACTGAAACCCGGCGTCAACATTGAACAGGCGCAAAGCGAAATGATGGGAATTGCGCTGGCCATTTATCGGGAAACTGCGGAAGACAAAAATCACTACCGCGCCGCTGTTGTCTCTATGAAAGAACAACTGACCGGCCCGATTCGCCCGGCGCTATTGGTGCTGCTGGGAGCGGTTGGGTTCGTGCTGCTGATTGCCTGCGCGAACGTCGCCAATCTGATGCTGGCACGGGCGATGGGACGGCAGAAAGAGATTGCCATTCGCGCCGCGCTGGGAGCCGGCCGATTGCGCGTCGTGCGGCAACTGCTGACAGAAAGCCTGTTGCTGTCTGTGCTGGGCGGCGCAGTCGGCTTGCTGCTGGCGTACTGGCTGATTTCGTCCTTGTTGGCGCTGGCGCCTGCAACGATTCCTCGCTTGAACGAAATCGGCATGGATGGCCGCACACTGGCGTTCACGCTGGCGGTTTCGCTGCTGACCAGCCTGCTGTTTGGGCTGCTCCCTGCGCTGCGCGTTTCCAAACCCGACTTGAACGAAGCGCTCAAAGAAAGCGGTCGCAACGCGACGGGCAGTTCCGGGCTTGTTCGCGGCGGATTGGTTGTTGCGGAAATTGCGTTGACGCTGGTTCTGCTGGTCGGCGCAGGATTGCTGATCAAAAGCTTCTGGCGCGTATTGCAAGTCTCACCAGGCTTCAACCCGGAACAGGTGTTGACGATGCAGGTTTCGCTGCCCTCCTCGGAATACAAAGAAGCCAGCCGCAAGATCAATTTCTATCGCCAGCTTTTTGAACAGGCCAGGTCGCTGCCGGGCGTCGAATCTGCCGGAATGATTAACAATCTGCCAACGGGCGGCGTGGACATCAACGGGATGGTCATGGTCGAAGGGCGAACGCAGGAACAATCCGGATATGGCGGCTTCCGCATTGTCAGCCCGGATTACTTTCGCGCGATGAACATCCCAGTAATCAAAGGCCGAACCTTCACCGAGCAGGATTCTGAAACGTCGCAACCGGTCTGCGTCATTTCGCAGCGACTGGCCGAAACCACTTTCCCCAACGAAGACCCCATTGGGAAAAGAGTCGTTTCCACCAACGACAATGTCACCCGCGATGACGCCAACCATCCCGAACGCTGGCCGGTGATTGTCGGCATTGTCGGCGATGTCAGGCACTTCGGGCCGGAAAAACGAAGTTCTGCCGACCTGTATGTGAGCTTTGCCCAGCGTCCAACGCGAATTGGCGACATGACCATTGTCGCGCGAACCAAAGGCGATCCGGCCAGCTTGACTGTTTCACTGCGGCAATCGGTTCAGGCAATAGACAAAAATCTGCCCGCGAAGTTCGAAGTGATGGAAGACATCTTTGCGCGTTCGACCGCCAACCGCCGCTACAACGTCATCCTGCTGGGCGTGTTTGCCGCGCTGGCCTTATTGCTGGCGATGATCGGGATTTACGGCGTGATGGCGTACACGGTCAACAGCAACACACGCGAGCTTGGAATTCGCATCGCGCTTGGCGCGCAAAGCGCGGATGTCCTGCGGCTGGTCGTCGGGCAGGGTTTGGTGCTGACGCTGATTGGCGTTGTGCTGGGCCTGGCGGGAGCATTCGCGTTCTCGCGACTGATGTCCACGTTGCTGTTCGGCGTGACGGCAACCGATCCGCTGATCTTTTCTGTCGTGCCGTTGTTGCTGGTAATCGTCGCCGTTCTGGCGTGTTACATCCCTGCGCGACGGGCCACAAAAATTGACCCAATCGTTGCGCTTAGACACGAATAAATCTGGGTACGCATCGCCTCCGGCATGCGGTCGTTGCCGCAGTAATGATTGCTGACCAACAAGCAATTGCATAAAACCCGCACGCTGGAAGCGCTGCGCACCCAATGGGGAAAATACTATGAACACACTCTGGCAGGACGTACGTTTCGCCCTTCGCACCTTGATCAAACGACCCGGCTTTGCGCTGGTTGCGATTCTGACGCTGGCGTTGGGCATCGGAGCCAACAGCGCAATTTTCAGCGTCATCAACGGCGTATTGCTGAAGCCGCTGCCATTCCACGAACCGGAAAACGTCATCAAGCTGTGGGAATCCATGGCAGGCGGATTTCAGGGAACGATTTCGCCGCCGAACCTGAAAGACTGGCGCGAACAAAACACTGTCTTCACCAAGATTGCGGCTTTTCAATATCAGAACTTCGGATTGCAGAGCAAAGATTCACCAGAACGCGTGCGCGCGGCCACCGTGTCGCCGGAATTTTTTGACGTGCTGGGCGTGCAACCACATCTGGGCCGTGTGATTACCGATGGCGAAGACCAGGACGGCAAACACCGCGTCGCCGTGCTTAGCCATCAGCTTTGGCAAGATAAGTTTGCGGCTGATCCTGGCGTTGCGGGCAAGGCGATATTGCTCGGCGGTGAAAATTACACCGTCATTGGCGTCATGCCCGCCAGCTTCCGGTATCCATCGCGCACGACTGAATTGTGGGTTCCGCTGGTGATTCCGCCGCAGCGAAGCGCGGAGCGTGGCAGTCATTGGCTGATGAGCGTGGCGCGGCTTAAACCCGGTGTGGCGTTGGAACAAGCGAATGAGCAGATGAACATCATCGCCAAACGCATAGAGCAGCAACATCCGGACGAACAGCTTGGCCGTGGCGTGCTGCTGATACGAGCCCAAGAAGAAATGGTGCGTAACATACGCCCGGCGTTGTTGATGCTGTCGGTGGCCGTCGGCTTTGTGCTGCTGATTTCCTGCACAAACGTCGCGAATCTGCTGCTGGCGCGCGCGGCAACGCGCAGACGAGAAATTGCGATTCGGCTGGCCATGGGCGCTGGGCGCTGGCGATTGATCCGGCAACTGCTGACGGAAAGCATCTTGCTTTCTTTGCTAGGCGGCGCGGTCGGTTTAATGATCGCGTATTGGGGCGTCACGGGTTTGCTGAAACTGGCAACAAGCATTCTGCCCCGCGCCAACGAAGTGACGCTTGATGGCCGCGTGATGGTTTTTACCATCGCGCTCTCGCTGTTGACCGGAATTGTTTTTGGCCTTGCGCCCGCGCTGCAAACCTCCCGCGCCGATCTGCAACACGACCTGAAAGAAGGCAGCGCCGCAGCCGGAAATCAACGCACCTGGATTCGCAGTTTGCTGGTCGTCGGTGAAATCGCCGCCGCACTGGTTTTGCTGGTCGGAGCCAGTTTGCTGATCAAAAGCTTCGCGCGGTTGCAGCAAACCGAAAGCGGGTTGAATACCGAAAACGTGCTGACAGCAGGCATCACGCTGCCGGACGCAAAATACGAAACTCGCCCAGCCATCGCGCAGTTTCACAAACAAATGTTGGAGCGCGTTTCGGCGCTGCCAGGGGTGCAGTCTGCGGGCATTATCAGCAAACTGCCGCTGCAGGATTGGGGTTACAACGGCAGCATTCAAATCGAAGGACAAGCACCGCCGCCAGCCGGTAACCGCAATTCCTTCGTCGAGTTCCGTGCGGTCAGCCCCGATTACTTCGCTACTCTGGGCATCCCGCTGCTGGCCGGAAGATTGCTGGACAATCGCGATCAGGAAAACACAGCGCTTTCCATCGTCGTCAATCAAACCTTGGTTCGCCAGTATCTTCAGGGGCAAGACGCGGTCGGCAAGTTTGTCATTCTCAACAACACCAAATACCAGATCGTCGGCATTGTCGGAGACGTCCGGCAATCCGGGCTGACGCAAGGCGCGCGCGCGGAGCTTTATTGGCCCTATACCCAATGCCCTGACGCCGGATTGACCAAAACGGTTGGGCTGGCTGTGCGCGCGGCGGGCAATCCGGAGGGCTTAACTTCATCGGTTCGCAATGCAGTGCTTTCCGTTGATCCCGGACAACCGATTCACAACGTCAAGACAATGGAACAAGTTGTCGCGGATTCGGTTTCCGACCGTCGTTTGAACACGCTATTGCTCAGCGTTTTTGCCGCAATTGCGCTGACGCTGGCGCTGATCGGCGTTTACAGCGTGATGTCTTATCTGGTGGCGCAAAACACACGCGAGATTGGAATTCGCATCGCTTTGGGAGCGCAAATGCGCGACGTGCTGCGGCTGGTTGTCGGCCAAGGGATGGTGCTGGTCGCTATCGGCGTTGTCATTGGCATCGTCTTGTCTTTTGCGCTGACGCGGTTGATGGAAACGCTGCTGTTTGGCGTGACGGCAACTGATCCGCTGACGTTCGCCGCGTCTCCGCTGATTATCGCCGCCGTGGCATTGGTCGCGTGCTTAATCCCCGCGCTTCGGGCAACGAAGGTTGATCCGATGGTGGCGCTACGTTACAAATAACAAGACGATGTTTTCC
>CAYLJQ010000179.1:0-11058 GCA_964383955.1 uncultured Heliomicrobium sp.
GCGATTGGCTGACGACAGCACCCAGAATCTGATCGAAAAACATCCCGAAGCCTCCGCGAAAAACCGTTGTTCGATCTTTGCCAAAGGCGTTCGACGAATACGCGAAACTGACGCGCGGCGCGAAGTTGTTTTGATCCGGTTCGAAAATCTTTTGCCGGTTGCCCGTGAAAATTTGCAAGCCCGGAACCAGACCCAGCGACGTATTGCTGAACGTTTGTTCGATGCGCTGGTTCAATTCGCGCGGCGTTGTGTTGGCTTCGTACCGCAATCCAAACGCAAGGCTCAGATTTTTGGCAACCTTCCAATCGTCCTGCGCGAAAAAGTTCAACTGATAAAACCGCAGGCTCAAATCGCCGACGGCTTCGGTTGGCGTGCTGCCCGCATTTGCCAACGTCAGAAAGAAATTGCTGGGCACGCCTGTCGCCGCCAGGTCTTCGGGTTTGAAGGGGCGATTGACGATCAATGCTGGCGATCCGTTGAACGTCACCAAGGGCCGCGTCAGACGCAGCAAACTGCTGTTCAGTTCCGAACGGCGAATGTCTGTTCCGAACGCCAGGCTGTGGTTGTTGATGCGCGCCGTCAGGACATCTGCAAATTGATACGTGTTGTTCACGCGTCGTTGCGGGAAGTTATAAACGTCAACGCCCAGCGGACTGAATCCTGCGATTTGCACCTGACCCAGCGGCCCCAGATCGTCTTCGGTATGAATCCGTTGGTTCCCAAACGCCACTCGCCGGTAAGTCGTCTGGTTGCCCGGTTGCGTCAGGTTTTCCGTTGATGTGCGATTGAGTAAAAACGGTTTGTTTGGAAACTGGTCGCTGCCCAGCAGACAGTCGTTCGAGTACGCCGCGTCGGTGACAGTGCAGGGACGGACTTCCTGAAAGCGCAGCCGCGTGCGGCCGTACGAAAGTCGAACCTGATTGAACAAGGTTCCTGAACCGTTCACCTGGCTGTTGAAAAACAGCGACAGGTTTTGTGTGCGCACTTCCGGTTTGAGCGTTGAGAAAATTGCTTCGCCCACTTTTCCAATTTGCCGCCAGTCGTCTGTCACGTTGTACCGGCCGGTCAGGCTTTGCGTGCGCCCGCCCAGTTTGAAGTTGTGATCAATTTTTGCTGAAGCGACGATTCCGCGCGCACTGGACGGCAACACCTGCGTGAAGGTGTTCAATCCATAAATGCCGGTTGGGTTGTTGGCGAAAGGGAACAGGCTGAAAAACGCGTCTCCGCTGGCGTTGGTCGGGCGCGTCCGCACGGCCACGCTGGGATTGAACGGATCGCGATCAAGGCCAGTTGCTCCTGAACCATAAACGCCGCGCTGTTCAATCGCTGGCACGATGAAGTTTTCTTCCTGTGTGGCATTGAGTTTCTGGCCTTCGGTGGAAAGAAAGAAAAAGGTGCTTTCGCGGCGAATCGGCCCGCCCAGCGTTGCGCCAAACTGGCCCAGCGTGAAGGAGTTTTCGCCGCCGCTGTGATTCGGAACTTGCAGCGGTTGGCCGTCCATTAAAACTGCGTTGCCGCTGCTGGTGGTGACTCGCGTCAAAGCGTTGCCGTTCGCCGAATCAAAAACGTTGCGCGCATTCAACTGGCTGGAATTGAAAAAGCCATACACGCTGCCGTGAAACTGATTGCCACCGGATTTCGATACAGCATTGACGTTGGCTCCGAAATTGCGCCCGAATTGCGCCGGAGCCAGCAAAGTGATTGCCTGGTATTCGCGAATGGATTCAATCGGTTGCGGAATCAAGGCCAGAAATCCCTGCCGCCGAACACCGATGTCTTCGTCGTTGTTGTCGGAACCATCCACCGTGAAATTGTTGGCGCGCGACCGCAGCCCATTGACTGCGAATTGTCCTGAAGTTCCCACGCCTGCGCCTTGTCCCGGACCGGCAACGCTGCCAAGCGTTTGCGGAGGCGGTGCGACTCCTGGCAGCAGCAACGCCAATTCATCGAATGACCGCGTGTACGTCACCCCTCCTAGCGGCAAAGCCGTGACTTCCTCTTCGCTGAAAGAACCGCTTCGCCGCGCGTCCAGAGTGTTGATGGAACTGCGGACTTCATTGCCGGATGCCGCTGCCGCCGCTGCCGAAGGGCTTGGCGCTGGTGTTGTTGGCGGAGTCGTCGGCGGAGTTCCCGCAGGTAGCGGAGTTGGCGGAGTCGTTGGAGTTGGAACCGTCGTTGGCGGGGTCGCCGCGACCGTCACCGGATCAAGGCTGACCGGAACGGGCACGACTTCGCCTGTGCGCGCAATTTTCAATCGTTGAAAGGTTTCATTCGGCACGTACCCGTTCATCGTCACGCGGATTTTATACAAACCCGGCAACAGCAAGCCCTGATAAAACCGTCCGCGCGCATCCGTCAGCTTGGTGACGATAATGCTTGTTTCGACGTTGGTGATTTCGGCGGTTGCGCCTTCAATGGGTTGGCCGGTCACGCTGTTGGTGACGGTTCCTTCAAATGCGCCGGTCACTGTGTCTTGCGCCGAAGCTGTCGTGTGACCGAAGCAAACGGCCAGAAACAGAGCAAGCGAACCGACAAATATCCTGATGATGATTGGCATTCAATTGTTCTCCTGATTGATGAACGGGGGGAGGTCTTTGATGACCTTTTGATGGCTGCGGACGGGAATTTTGACTTTCAAAGATGAACTTTTTCGCCCGATTGCGGAGCGCACTATCGCACACAAGTGGTTGGCTGTAAACAATTTGTTGGCGCTATAGCACGGCACGGAGAGCGGTAGCGACCTGGTGGCTTCGCTATGCACAACTCACAAAACCACCAGGTCGCTACCGCTCTTTGTACCGCACTGAAAGTTACCAGCGGTTACCGGCGCGTTGGTTTCAATTTCACAGGGAAGTTCAACTGGCCCAGTTCAAGCTGATAAAACGAGGCAAACCCGCCGTACCGCGCTGATTCGCCAAGTTCTTCTTCAATGCGAAGCAGTTGGTTGTATTTGGCAATGCGGTCCGTGCGCGAAGCCGATCCGGTTTTGATCTGTCCGCAGTTGGTGGCGACGGCCAAATCCGCGATGAACGCGTCTTCGGTTTCACCCGAACGGTGTGACGCAATCGCCGTGTAATTGTTCGTCCGCGCCAGTTCAATCGCGTCCAGCGTTTCGGTCAGCGTGCCGATCTGGTTGACTTTGATCAAGATCGAATTGGCGACGACTTCTTCGATGCCGCGTTCCAGGTACAAAGTATTCGTGACAAACAAATCGTCGCCGACCAATTGCACCGTGTCGCCAAGCTGTTCGGTGATCGTGCCCCAGCCTTCCCAGTCGTTTTCGGCCAGGCCGTCTTCGATGGAAATGATCGGGTATTGCTTCGCCCAGTTCACCCAGTAATCAACCATTTCAGCAGAAGTCAGTTTGCGGCCATCGGATTTTTTGAAAACGTAATGGCCTTCGGTGAAAAATTCCGAACTGGCCGGATCAAGCGCGATGGCGATTTCTTCGCCCGCCTTGTACCCGGCGTCTTCGATGGCTTTCAGAATGACTTCAATCGCTTCGTCGTTCGATTTCAGGCTGGGAGCGAATCCGCCTTCGTCGCCAACTGCGGTCGAATAGCCGCGCGATTTCAAAACGCCTTTCAGCGTGTGGAAAACCTCAGCGCCCCAGCGCAGCGCCTCGGCAAAGCTCGGCGCGCCCGCCGGAACGATCATGAATTCCTGAAAGTCCACGTTGTTGTCGGCGTGTGCACCGCCGTTGATGATGTTCATCATCGGCGTCGGCAGGGTGCGGGCGTTGGTTCCGCCAATGTACCGATACAGCGGAATATCCAAATCCGCTGCTGCGGCGCGCGCCGTCGCCATCGAAACTGCCAAAATCGCATTTGCGCCCAGCTTGGATTTATTCGGCGTGTCGTCCAATTCGATCATCAAGCGATCAATTTCTGCCTGATTGAACGCGTCTTTGTCCACCAAAGCATTGGCGATGTTTTTGTTGACGTTTTCGACGGCCAACTTGACGCCTTTGCCCAGGTAACGAAACTTGTCGCCGTCACGCAGTTCAACGGCTTCATTTTCGCCGGTCGAAGCGCCCGAAGGCACTGCGGCGCGGCCAATCACTCCGCTATCTAACAAAACTTCAGCCTCGACGGTCGGGTTTCCACGCGAATCGAGGATTTCGCGCGCATGAACCTTTTCGATCAAACTCATAACAAGCTATTTCTCCATTGGTTGAAAGTTGGAGTAGACAGTAGACAGTAGACAGTAGTTCATCAGTAACTTGAACTACTGTCTACTGTCTACTGTCTACTTTTCAAAAAACATACTTCAAAGCAAACTGTATCTGCCGCGGTCCAATCTGTGTATCAACCGAGCGCCCGAAACTTGGCGCTTCCAGAATTCGCACCGGAATTCCGAAGTGCGTGCGATTGAATAGATTGAATGCTTCTGTGCGGAAGACAATGTAATGACTGCCGCCCAGTTGAAAATTCTTGATGATGGCCAGATCGGTTCTGGCAACGCCGCTGGCGCGAAATGTGTTGCGGCCAATGCTGCCATTGTTGCCAAGCGGAGCCAGCAAGTTGACCGATGTTGTATTCAACAACAATTTTACTTGTCGCTCATTCAGAACGGTCAACCCGTTCAAGGTGTTGATCCGGTCCGTCAAATTGCCATCACGATTCACGTCCAAACTGGTATTGACGGTGAACGGCTGGCCGGTTTGATAGGTCATGAACGAAGAGAATTGCCAGCCGCCCAGCAATGCACCTGTCGCGCCTTTGGCGGAATTGAAGCGGCCAGTGAACGGCACGTTGCCGATCAAACTGATTGCCACGCGGTGGCGAATATCAAAACTGGCGTTGCCTCGTTCAAGCTGCAACGCGCGGTCGTCCTGTGGAAACACAAATGCTCCACCGACATCGAACACGTCCGACACGTCGTCAATCGCGTGCGACCAGGTGTAGGCCGTCGTGAATTGATACCCTTGCGAAAACCGTTTGGTGATTGTCGTTTGCAGCGAATGGTAATTCGACGCTGCCGAAGAATCGAAGATCGTGTATGCGCCCAAGCTCGGATTCGGTCGCTGGTATTGCTGTGTAGCAAAATTGCTCAGTGGCGGCAGCGCAATTGCTCGCGGGGCGTTGGTGTTTAGGCCCAAAGGATCAATGGGCAAGGTAATCGAATTCGGGCCACCGTTCGGCGTGCGGAACCGCGTCAGTTTTACGCCACGTGTGCCGACGTAAGCCACATTCAGAAGAAGATCATTCGACAGTTCTCGCTCAATCTGCAAGTTGAACTGCAGCGTGTATGGCGAACGCAAATCACTCGCAGGCAAGGTGTAAGCCAGTCCACCGCCTGAAGGTAGTCGCGAGCCATTGGAAAGCGGGTTGGTCGTGGAGGGGTTAAACAGCAAGCCCAAAACTTGCGGCAACACACCTGACGGTAATTGAATCGCATTCAGCCTACCGTTTTGAATTAGCGGATATTGGATAAATGCACCATTCGAATTGATTACATCAATGTTGATAAATTGAGGGTTGTAAATTGCGATCGTGCCGGTCTCACCGGGTTCGAAGAACCGTCGTTGGAAACTGGCAAAAGAACCCGCGTCAGCATTGAACGGTAAAAAATTCGGGAAAACATTGCGCGATTGGCTGACCACGCTGCCAAGCGTCAGGTCGTAATATGCCCCGATGCCGCCACGAATGACCGTTTTGCCAGACTGGCCGCTGCTTCCTGCAAAGGGGTCAAGCGCAAACCCGATATGGCCTCCGAAATTGTTGCGATCCGGGTCGAAGATGGAATCGCGCCCGTTGAACGTTTGCCTCAGCGTCGAGATCGTTGCGTTAAATGAATTAAGCAAATCCTGATTGCTCAAAATCTGATTGCTTTGTGCCGCGCGAATTCGCAGTGAGGTGTCGGCAGTCGGCAAACTGTTTAAGGCAAAAGTGTCTTCGATGCGGGAATTGACCTCACGCGGCACAGTGTTCAATTCGTACCGCACGCCATAATCCAGTGTCAGTCCTCTGCGAGCTTTCCAGTTGTCGTTGGCAAAAAAGTTCAACTGCCACAGCCGCAATCCAATGGTCGAATTTGGCTCGCCAATAGCCAGCGATTGAAACAAACCGGTTGGAATGCCCAAACTGGCCAAATCAGTTCCACTGAAATATCCAGGCGTTGGGCCATCTTTACTGATATTTTGCAACGGCGCTTCATCGTACAGCGCAGTCAGGTCTGGGGAACCTCCAAATACTACTTGTGCCCGGTAATTGCGATTCAGGGAACTGTTGAGCTGCGTTCGCCTGACATCGCCACCAAATTTCAGCATATGCTCAGCGCGAAACCAACTAAATGTATCTGCAATCTGAATGGTGTTGTTGGCGCGTGATTGCGGGAATAAATAAACGTCCAACCCGACCGGGCTGAATGGCGCAACGATAACCTGACCTAGCGGGCCCAAACTTCCTTCGGCGGTAAAGTTACTGCTTGATCGCAGATAATCTACGTAAGGTAGCGCGGACCCTGGAGTTGAAAGATTGATCAACTGTCGCGTATTTAGCAAAAACGATTCGTTCGGTAAAAGCTGGGAGTTTTGCAGATAGGAATCCCGCATTTCATTGAACGTCAGCGCCGTGCGCCCATAGCTGGCCCGAAGTTGGTTGGCGCGCGAAGGCGACAGTTGGCTGGACAGAAACAACGAAAGGTTTTGTGTCCTGACTTGAGGAACAACGCCGGAAAAGATAGCGCCACCCACCGCCGGAACCTGCCTTTCATCATCCGTGAAGTTATAACGCGCCGTGAACGAATGCGTTGCTTCAGAAAACAGTTTGAAGTTGTGATCCAGTTTCAGCGAGTAAATCAACGCATTCGCATCAGCAGGCAACACTTGTGTCAGCGTGTTTTCTCCATATGGCCCGACTGGATTGTTGGGAAATGGGAACAGCGAAAGAATTGAGTCTCCGGCAACAAAGGTCGGGAAGAACACATTCAGGCGATTTTGACGATCCCTTGCCGTAAACCCCGACGCACCAAATCCCAGAAACCCCCGTTGCGCGATGGTTGGCACGGAGAAATGAGTTTCCTGCCGAGCCTTGATGTTCTGTTTTTCGAGCGATCCGAAAAAGAAGGTGCGATCTTTCAGAATTGGAAATCCAATCGTTCCGCCGCCTTGATTGCGTTGATACTGGTCTTCGTCTTGGGACGGATTGGGCAATACGACTTCCTGGCCATCCACTCTGACCGGAATTCGTAGCCTGCTGGTTGGTTGACCGTTTACATAGCTGCCAGGCTTCAATGCATCCAGCCGATATGCCGGAGCGTTTTTTGCCGAATAATCAAAAAAGTTTCGCGAATTCAGCGCGGAGTGATTGAAGAAGTCATAAAACGTACCGTGAATCTGATTGGTGCCGGATTTGGAAACCGCGTTGACTTGCGAGCCTATGCTGCGGCCCTGCTCAGCGTCCCACAAATGCGTGACAATCTGGATTTCTTTGACCGATTCGATGGATTGCGGAACCAGCGCGACAAATCCTTGCCGCCGGACGCCAACGTCTTCGTCGTTGTTGTCGGAACCGTCCACCGTGAAATTGTTCGACCGCGCGCGCGCTCCGTTGACCGAAAACTGCCCGGCGGTGCCAATGCCTGCGCCAATTCCTGGCCCGGCAACTCCTTTCACTTGCGGAGGCGGCGCGACTCCAGCGGCCAGCGTTGCCAGATCGTCGAAGGTTCGAATGTTCGCCAGCGGCAACAACGCAATCATCTGCTCATTGGCGTTGTATCGCCGGGTAGGGTCGTTCTGATTGGTTAACTGACCGGAATATTCCTCTCTGGCAACAGGCGCTTGGGAGCTTGCGGCTGGTTGGGGAGGCGGCACCTGTGTGGCAACAGTATTTGTTTGCGGCTTGTCGCCTTGGACCAACTGGGCGTCAGGGACAAACGGGGTCAGGTCGTTCAATCGGACAGTGACAGATTTTTTGGAGATTTCATCTTCATTCGCCAGATAGTAACCATCTTTATCCACTTCGACTTTGTATTTTCCCATCGGCACTAAAGGAAAGCGATAAGCTCCCTTAGCATCGGTTTGGGTCGTTCGAGAGTTGCCTGTGTCCAGATTTGTAATGCGAACACGTGCTCCGGGAAATCTGGGCCGAGCATCCAATTCAGACTGATCAACAAGAACTCTTCCGGCAATGCCCAGAACCGCCTTTCCGGAAATGGTTCCTGTGATGGTGTCCACTTTGGCTTCCCGTGCAGTAGCTGCGGCGAAGACTGAAAACGATAATTGTGGAAGGATAAGTGCGGCTGATAGGAAGAGGCTGACAAACTTTGACTTCGGCAACATAATTCTCCATTCCGTGAATCGAAGCTTTATCATTATCCGGGGTTATCCTTGGGACGGTTGGTAGCCAGGGGGCTGGCAAGGCAAAACGTCACTCGCGACAGCCCCAAGCGGTGCCGGAGTAAAGTCCTCTTTGATCAATGGTAAATGAGCAATTTTGAAGTAGCCGGTATCTTAACTTGCCATCCTTCATTGTCAACCAAGAAGATTGGCAAACAGGCAAGGAGTTTCTATGCGTGCGATTGAACAGGCTCTCCAACTGATTCAGGCGTCCAGTCGAATCGTGGCTTTTACCGGCGCTGGCATCAGCACGGAAGCGGGCATCCCGGATTTCCGAAGCAAAGGCGGTTTGTGGGAAGACGCCGCGCTAATGGAATTGATGTCTGCGTCGGGGTTTCAACGGAACCCGGCAGGATTTTACCGCGCTTCAATGCAACTGATGCCAAACCTGCATCGCGCACAGCCAACCGAAGCGCACAAATTGTTGGCACGGCTTGAAGTCAGAGGACAGCTATCGGCAATCATCACCCAGAACATTGACGGTTTGCATCAAGCTGCCGGATCGAAAACGGTTTACGAAGTTCACGGATCGTTCCGCACCGGGCATTGCATCGGCTGTCGCCAGCAGTTTGAAATGGCAGCATTTTACGAGCAGTTGGAAGCCGGGGAAATTGATTTACCGCGTTGCCCTATTTGCCAATTGCCGATCAAACCTGATGTGATTTTGTTTGGCGACATGCTGCCTCTTGAAGTTTGGAATCGTTCTGTTCAGGCTGCGGAGCAATGCGATTTGATGCTGGTAATGGGTTCGTCACTGGTGGTTTACCCGGCGGCCGGGTTGCCGCAAACGGCCTTGGCCAATGGCGCGAAACTGATCATCGTCAATCGCGAAGCCACAGAGTGCGATGCGCTGGCTGATGTCGTTCTCCACATGGAGCTTGCCGATTTTTCGCGAGAAGTTTTTGCAAATCTGTAAAAGCGGGCCTGTTTGGATTCAAATTCTCAGATTTCAATGCCAATATATGTTTGCCCCGATTCCAAAGATTTACTATCGGGTCGCATAGCGCGGCGAGACTTGGGGGAGGATCGCCGCGCTATGTTTTTGCCACAGCACTTCAGCCTAGAATCTCTACTTCAGGAAAAAGAAATCCACGAAGAACATGACGAAACACAAAGAGCATCTGTCTCTGTGAAACTGCATGAGCTTCGTGGATTTATAGGATTAGCCTGAGAGCTAGTTCTTTGCCTGCATGATTTCAGTGGGTTTGTCCGTGACCTTCTGCAAGGCTTCGTTGAAATACAGCACGCGGCCTTCGCGGTAAGACTGAACCGCCATGGCGATGGTCGTCATCGCTTTGAATGCCGTCAGCGGGTCAAGCACAGTCTTTTCGCGGGTTTTCACGCAACGCAGGAAATTTTCGTAATGCGTTTCGCGTTTTTCGGTCATCAGTTTGATCTCTTCGCTGCCGTATTTTTCGACGAACTTCTTCTTGGCAATGCGCTCCGGCGTGACGGTAATGTGATCCACGCGGCCTTCAAACTGGCCTTCGGGAACCATCATGATCGTGCCTTCGTGGCCGCGAATCAGTCCGGGGATATGCTGGCTGTTCGCCATTGAAGAGCTCAGCACCAGCGAATGGCCTTTCGGGAATTCGGCGATCAAGTGGAATGTGTCCGGCACTTCGCGGCCATCTTTGAACACATAGGTTCCGCCCGAAGCCATGACTTTGTGCGGGAACTGCGCTTCGCCCCAGCACAGGTTCAGCGGCGCGACCACGTGATAGAACAAATCGGTGGCGATGCCGCCGGAATAATCCCAATATTTGCGGAAGCGGAAAAAACGCTCGCCACTGAACGGACGCTGCGGCGCATTGCCCAGCCACATTTTCCAGTCAATGAAATCATCGCCTTTGCCTTGCGGGCCGGCGTTCGGATCAATCGTGTAATTCCATTCACCTTCGATGGAGTTCCGATGGTACGACCCCTGGCTCATCAACAACTGGCCGATCATTCCGTCCGCGATTGCCTTGCGAGCTTTCCACCATTGATCGCTGGATGTGGTTTGCGAACCAATTTGCACAACGCGGTTGGTCGCTTTGGAAACTTCGTAAAATTTCTTCGCTTCTTCCACGGTGCGCGTCATGGGCTTTTCGCAATACACGTCCTTGCCAGCCTTCATCGCTTCGATGGCGATGGGCGCGTGCCAGTGATCCGGCGTGGCGATGACGACGGCGTCAATGTCTTTGCGGGCGATGACTTCGTGGTAATCCAACGTGCCCATCTCCGGCCTGGTTTGCGTCAGTTTCTCAACGTTGTTTTGCGCGTTGGTGATGCGTTTGCGGTAGGTGTCGCAGACAGCCACGATTTGCGCAGGAGTCGTTTTGGCCGCTGCCGAAAAATCGCGCAGCAAGGAATTTCCGCGTCCGCCGACGCCAATGAAGCCCAGGTTGATGCGGTCATTCGCGCCCAAAATTTTGGCGTGGACGTTACGATGATAAACGGCAGCCGTTCCGGCGGCGATCACTCCCGTTTTGACAAAATTTCTCCGTGAAGTCTGTTCGCTCATAAGTCTCCTAAAAAATCGGTAGTAGATGGTTCAGTCGGGACTTGAAAGTTCGACCAATAGTGCAAGGTTGCGTGGATATTACAGGCGCGCGCTTGAAGGGGCAATGGCTTACGATGACAGAGGGAATGAGGGAATGAGGGATTGAGGGATTGAGGGATTAAGAAGATGGGGGATTGAGAAAATAGAACAGACACGACATCTAAACTTTTAT
>CAYLJQ010000180.1:0-11035 GCA_964383955.1 uncultured Heliomicrobium sp.
TTCCTCATAGCCGAATTTCCATACGGCTTTGCTACTCCCACAAGCAGTTAGCTCAAAAATCTGACTGGCACACAATTTGGCTTAAACGCCAAAAACTTTTCTATTTGAAGTCGTTCGGCAATCTCATTGGCAAGGCCGTGGGATACGTCCGCACTGAAATTCCAGGAACCGGAGAATTGACAATGGAAACTCTATTGAAAGACATTCGCTATGGCATTCGCATGCTGACCAAAAAGCCGGGCTTTACGCTGGTGGCGGTGATTACACTGGCGCTGGGCATTGGCGCAAATGCGGCGATTTTCAGCGTCGTCAACGCGGTGCTGCTGCGACCGCTGCCTTACACACAGCCAGACAGGCTGATGATCATTCGCGAAACCAAGCTGCCACAGTTCCCGGAATTTTCCGTTTCGCCAGGGAATTTTCTGGACTGGAAAGCGCAGAACACTGTGTTTGAGCGGTTGGTGGCAATGAACGGTTCGTCCTTCAACCTGATCGGCACGGGCGATCCGGAACGGTTGCGCGGAACATTGGTCACCGATGGATTTTTTGCGACCTTCGGCGCAACGCCACAGCTTGGGCGGGACTTTTTACCAGAAGAAGATCAACCGGGCCGCAACTTTGTGGTGATGCTGAGCAATGGATTCTGGCAGCGCCGCTTTGGCGGCGACCCAAAAATTGTCAATCAAACGATCACGCTCAACGGCCAAAGCTACACGGTGATTGGCGTGATGCCCGCGTCGTTTCGTTATGGCGGGCGCGACGTGGATTTGTGGACGCCGATTGCCTTCACTGCGCAGCAAGCGCAAAACCACGGCGGCCATTATCTGCAAGCGGTCGGACGGCTGAAACCAGGGGTCAGCGTTGAACAGGCGCGCACTGAAATGGTGGCGATTGCCGGACGGCTGGCCACGCAATATCCCGATGCCAACACAGGCTGGAGCGTGAAGCTTGGGCCGATGCTGGAATTCGCCGTCCGCGACATCAAACCGGCGTTGCTGGTGTTGCTGGCGGCGGTCGCATTTGTGCTGCTGATTGCCTGCGCCAACGTCGCCAACTTGTTGCTGGCGCGCGCTGCCGGGCGACAGAAAGAAATTGCCATCCGCACGGCAATGGGCGCTGGGCGCTGGCGCATCGTTCGCCAGTTGTTGACGGAAAGTGTGTTGCTGTCGCTGACGGGCGGACTGTTTGGGTTGTTGCTGGCCAAATGGGGAATGGATTTATTGTTGAAGCTGGCGCCGCAAAACCTGCCGCGCATGAGCGACGTTTCGCTGGATGGCCGCGCGCTCGCGTTTACCGCTGCAATCACCTTGCTGACCGGAATCATTTTTGGTTTGGTTCCCGCCTTGCAATCTTCCAAACCCAACCTGAACGAAGTGATGAAAGACGCCGGTCGCGGTTCAACCGAAGGCGGTCGGCGGCAATTAATTCGCAGTTCGCTGGTTGTGCTGGAAGTCGCTTCTGCGCTGGTGCTGCTGGTCGGCGCGGGATTGATGATCAAAAGCTTCTGGAAATTGCAGCAGGTTGATCCGGGCTTTAATCCTGACAACGCGCTGATGGCGTCGGTGACGCTGCCGCGCAGGAAGTACCCGGAACCAGACAAGCAAGCCGCCTTTTTCAAACAGTTGATCGAAAACGTGGCAACGCTGCCCGGCGTGAAGACAGTCGGCGCGGGCAATGTCATTCCTTTGAGCGATGATGATTATGTATTGGGTTTCGTGATTGATGGCCGCCCACCGCTTCCACCGGGTTCCAGCCAAAGCACAAATTACTACGCCGTGAGCGCCGACTACTTCAAAGCGATGGGCATTCCCTTGTTGCGTGGCCGCGTGTTCACCGATCAGGACACTAAAGACACAACCCGCGTAGCCGTCATCAACGAGACGATGGCGAAGAAGTTTTTCCCGGATGAAGACCCCATCGGCAAGCGCATCCACGTCACCAACGGGCCAACGACATTTCGGGAAATTGTCGGCATCGTCGGCGACGTCAAACATTACGGCCTGGATCAGACGACGACCTTGCAGACGTACGAACCGTACATGCAGCGGCCTGATACGTATATGTCGCTGGTCGTGCGCACGGCTGGCGATCCCACCAGCCTGAGTTCCGCCATTCGCAACGAAGTGTTGAAGCTGGATAAAGAACAGCCGGTTTCTACCATCACCACGCTGGATAAACTGGTTTCAACTTCCATCGCGCAACAGAAATTTTCGATGCTGTTGCTGGGCGTTTTCGCGGCGGTAGCGATGCTGCTGGCAGCCATCGGCATTTATGGCGTGCTGAGTTATGCGGTCACGCAGCGCACGCACGAAATCGGCATTCGGATGGCGCTGGGCGCAGGACGGCGAGACGTGCTGCGGCTGGTCGTCGGGCATGGAATGATCCTGACCGTGATCGGCGTTGTGCTGGGGCTGGGAGCGGCATTTCTGCTGACTCGTTTAATGTCTACGTTGCTGTTTAACGTCAACGCGACTGATCCGCTGACGTTCAGCGTGATTGCGTTGTTGCTGGCGAGCATCGCTTTGCTGGCTTGTTGGATTCCGGCACGGCGCGCAACGAAGGTGGATCCAATGATTGCTTTACGGTACGAATGATGAAATCGGAATGATGAATGATGGGCAGATTCATCATTCATCATTCATCACTCAGCCTTTTGCGGAGGAACGATGCAAACACTCTGGCAAGACCTGCGCTACGGCGCTCGAATGTTATTGAAGCAGCCCGGCTTCACCTTGATTGCTGTCCTGACGCTGGCATTAGGGATCGGCGCAAACACAACGATTTTCACCATTATGGATGCGCTGCTGCTGAAGCCTTTGCCCGGCATCGCGGAGCACGAACGCCTGGTGCAAATTGGCCAAACGCACAAAGGGAAAGGGTTCAACACGGTGTCTTATGCCGATTACAAGGATTTCCGTGATCAGAATTCGACCTTTGCCGGAATCGCCGCCGAAAGCAAGCAGCAATTTCATCTGGGCACGGACAACGCCGCCGAACGCATCAATGGCGCATTGGTGACTGGGAATTACTTCGACGTGCTGGGCGTTCGTCCAGCGCAAGGACGATTGCTGCAACCTGGGGAATCAGAAGTCGAAGGCGCAAATCCGGTTGCTGTGATCAGCGAACGATTGTGGCGCAATCAATTCAATTCAGCTTCTGACATGTCAGGACAAACGATCAGCCTGAATTCGCACCCATACACAATTGTTGGCGTCGCCGCGAAATTTCAGGGCACAAGCCTGCTGGATGAAAAAGCGGATGTCTGGATCCCAGTGACGATGTGGCGGCACGGCGATCCCTGGATGGTGAAGGCCGGCGGCGTATGGCTGACCAGTCGTTCGTCAGATTTTGTAGGGTTGGTTGCCAAGCTGAAGCCAGGCGTGACGGTGGAACAGGCGCAAGCTGATCTTTCCACCATCGCGCAACGGCTGGCGCAGGAATATCCCAAGACAAATGCGGAACGTGGCGCGCGAGTTGTCGCCGGTTTGGGAATGTCGCCAGCCGACGGCAAAGAAATGCAGCAATTTATCGGCATTCAGTTCGGCATTGTGGGGATTGTGCTGTTGATTGCCTGCGCGAACATTGCCGGGTTGATGCTGGCGCGCGCTGCGAAGCGGCAAAAAGAAATTGGCATTCGCTTAGCGCTCGGAGCCGGCCGCTGGCGCGTTGTGCGGCAATTGCTGGTTGAAAGTTTAGTGCTGGCGGTTTCCGGCGGTGTGGTCGCGCTGCTGGTGGCGTTGTGGCTGACCGATTGGATTCGCGCTTCGTTGCCGGATGAACAAAAAGACATGGGCGCGCAATTTGGTTTGTCGCTGGATTGGCGCGTGCTGAGTTTCACGCTTGGGCTGGCGGCTTTGACTGGATTGCTGTGCGGGCTGGTTCCTGCGTTGCAATCTTCGCGGTTGAATCTGTTGCCGCTACTGAAAGATTCCGGCGGCGGGTTCAATCGCGGTGGCCGGACTCGATTGCGCAGCGCATTGGTCGTTGTTCAGATCGCGTTATCTCTCATTCTGTTGGTAAGCGCAGGCTTGTGTGTTCGCACGCTGCAAAATTCGCAAGCCATCAAACCCGGCTTTGCGACGGAAAATCTGATTACAGCGAAACTCGATCTTGGGCGGCAGAACTATTCCGAAGATCAAGGCAGCCAGTTTTATCGGCAATTGCTGGAACGAATGGAAGCTTTGCCCGGCGTAGAGTCGGCGAGCCTGGCGGCGACCGTGCCGCTGCAAGGCCGCAGTTATGGCAACAACGCCAGCTTTGATGGAAAAACATACTCCAACATTCGCTACAACATTGTGACGCCTGAATATTTGGACACGCTGGGAATTTCATTATTGCTGGGACGCCGCTTCAGTCGGCAGGACAACGCCCAATCCCCGCGCGTAGCCATCGTCAATGAAACTTTTGCTCGTTACGCGTGGCCCAACGAAAGCCCGGTCGGCAAAGTGTTTCAATGGAAAGAGCGGGCGGGAGACCAGCCGGTTGAAGTCATTGGCGTCGCGCGCGATGCCAAGCAGTCTGATTTATTCGAGAGTGCTCCGCGCCTCGCCTATTTCCCGTTAGCGCAAAAATATGATGACGGGATGACGCTGCATTTGCGGACGGCAACAAAGCCCGAAGGGTTGGTCGCTGCCGTGCGCGAACAAATCCGCGATCTGGACCCGAAGCTGCCGATCTACAATGTCAGAACTCTCGACCAATACCGCCGTGACGCCATGTTTGAAAAACGGATTCAGGCCACGTTGATCAGCGGCTTTGGACTGCTGGCACTGGCATTGGCCAGTCTGGGACTATACGGCGTGCTGTCGTTCAGTGTCGCGGAGCGCAGACAGGAAATCGGCATCCGTATGGCGCTTGGCGCAAATCGCGGAAATGTCCTGCGGTTGGTGATTGGCCAGGGATTCAAACTGATCGTAGCCGGTGTTGCACTTGGATTGGCCGGAGCCTTTGCCGCCACGCGTGTGCTGAAAAATACCCTTTACGGTGTCAGCACGACTGACCCGCTGACCTTTGTTGGCGTGCCGCTGGTGTTATTGCTTGTGGCGCTGGTCGCCTGCTGGATTCCAGCGCGACGAGCGACGAACGTTGATCCGATGATCGCACTTCGCTGTGAATAGATACTGGGTGTCGGATGTTAGATGCTGGAAATTTGCCAGCATCTAGTACCCCAGCATCTGACATCTTCTCCAGGAGAATGTATGCAAACCATTTGGCAAGACCTGCGCTACGGCGCGCGAATGCTAGTCAAGAATCCGGGCTTTACGGCCGTGGCCGTGCTGACGCTGGCGCTTGGAATTGGCGCAAACACGGCAATTTTCAGCATCGTCAATGGCTTGTTGCTGAATCCGCTGCCGTACCGAAACGCCGAACGGCTGGCGATCATCTGGACACATTCGCCGGGCGCAAACGTCGCGCAGGATTGGCCTTCGCCGGGGCAGTTTTCTTCGCTTAAATCCGACAATACGGTTTTTGAACAGCTTGCGCTGGCGCAGGGCAGTAACGTCATCTTGACGGATGCAAGCGGCAGCGCAGAGCCAGAGCGGTTGGGCGCGGTGCGGGCTTCTTCGGCAGTGTTTTCCTTGCTGGGCGCGCAAGCCCTGTGGGGACGCGTGTTTCTGCCGATAGAAGACACGCCGGACCAGACGCTGACAGTGATCCTGAGCCACGGGTTGTGGCAGCGCCGGTTTGGCGGAGACCCAAAAGCCGTCGGCCAGTCCATCATGATTAACGGTCGCGCCTTTACCGTTGTGGGCGTGATGCCGCCGGATTTCACGCTTGGCCGCGAAGTCATGCCGACGGTGGGCGCTGTAACGGAAGCGGAGTTGTTGCTGCCTTTGCCGCTGAGCGTGGACAGGATGAACAATCACGGCGACGAAAATTACAACGTGCTGGCGCGGCTGAAACCCGGCGCAACCATTGCGCAGGCGCAGACGGAATTGAATCTGGCTGTCCGCCGGTTGGAACAGCAATTTCCGGATCGGTATCCGCAAACGCGCAAATTCAGCTTCAGCATTCGTCCGCTGTTGGAACAAGTTGTCGGCGACGTTCGCCTGGCCTTGTACATTCTGCTGGGCGCGGTTGGCTGCGTATTGCTGATTGCCTGCGCCAACGTCGCCAATTTGCTGTTGGCGCGCGCAGCCGTGCGCGAACGAGAGATGGCGATTCGCACGGCCATCGGCGCGGGCCGCTGGCGTGTCATGCGCCAACTGTTGACCGAAAGCGTGCTGCTGTCTGTGATCGGCGGCACGCTAGGCTTGTTGTTGGCAACCTGGGGATTGTCGCTGTTGCGTTGGCTGAATCCGGGAAACATTCCGCGTTTGGCGGCGATCCGATTGGACAACCGCGTGTTGGCATTCACGACTTGCATTGCCGTGCTGACGGGAATTTTGTTTGGACTGGCTCCGGCGCTGCGCAGTTCGAAAATGAATTTGAGCGAAACGCTCAAGGAAGGCGGTCGCGGTTTGGCCAGCGGGCATCATCGGTTGCGGGACTTGCTGGTTGTCAGCGAAATCGCCTTGTCGCTTGTGTTGTTGATTGGCGCAGGGCTGCTGATTCGCAGCTTCGTCCGCGTGCAGCAGGTCGAACCGGGCTTCGTGCCGCAAAATGTTCTTTCAATGCGATTAGCCTTGGTCGGCCAGGCGTATTCTGAAGAACCGCGTCGCGTCACTTTTTACCAGCAACTGTGGGATCGCCTTCGGCGGATTCCAGGCGTCGAAGCAGCGGGCGGCGTTTCGGTATTGCCGCTGACCGGCGGCATCGGCTGGGGCGGCATCACGATTGAAGGCTACGACGCATCCACAGGACAAGCCATGATCCAGGCGGACCAGCGCGTCGCCAGCGAAGGTTATTTCGAAGCCATGAAAGTTCCGCTGCTTCGCGGGCGTTTTTTCAGCGGACAGGATGCGAAAGAGTCGCAAGCAGTAGTGATCGTTGACGAAAACATGGCACGCACGTATTGGCCCAACGCTGATCCCATTGGCAAGCGATTGAAACGGGGCGGCGCGACTTCAACAGCGCCTTGGCTGACCGTCGTCGGCGTTGTGGCGAGTGTCAAGCAATACGCGCTGGATACCGATTCCCGCGTTGCCCTGTACACGCCGCATCTGCAAAGCGGCGCTGGTGGATTGTCGCTTGCGGTGCGCACAACTTCTGATCCGCTTGCCCTGGCCGCAACCATCACGCGTGAAGCGCGAGCCATAGACCCCAGCCTTCCGCTTTACGACGTGAAAACAATGGAGCAATGGTTGTCGGAATCGCTGGCGCGGCGGCGCTTTGCGATGCTGATGCTGGGACTGTTTGCCGTGGTGGCAATGCTGCTGGCTGGCGTAGGCATTTACGGCGTGATGTCGTACACGGTGACGCAGCGCACACGCGAAATCGGCATTCGCGTCGCGCTGGGTGCGCAAACGCGCGACGTGTTGCGGCTGGTTGTCCGGCAGGGAATGTCTTTGGCGGGTGTTGGCGTCGGCATTGGATTGGTCGCCGCCATCGCGGCAACGCGACTGATGGCAAGCTTGCTGTTTGGCGTTCGGGCAACTGATCCGATCACATTTGCGGCAATTGCTTTGCTGCTGGCACTCGTGGCGCTGCTGGCTTGCTGGATTCCAGCGCGACGAGCGACAAAGGTAGGTCCAATGATTGCTTTACGGTACGAATGATGAAATCGGAATGATGAATGATGGGAAGATTCATCATTCCGCATTCATTGTTCAACATTTTCCGGAGGAACGATGCAAACACTCTGGCAAGACCTGCGCTACGGCGTGCGAATGTTGATGAAACAGCCGGGCTTTACGGCTGTAGCGGTGTTGACGCTGGCGCTGGGCATTGGCGCGACGACGGCAATCTTTAGCGTCGTCAATGCCGTGCTGTTGCAGCCGTTGCCGTATCGTCAGGCAGATCGGCTGGTGGCTGTTTCGCTCAACGACAATGACGGCGCGTTTGGCAATACGGGATTTGCGACGTTTGTGGACTGGCAAGCGCGCGCGAAATCCTTCGACCAAATGGCCCTCATTCGGTCATGGGGCGGAACGCTGACCGGGCAAGGCGAGCCGGAAAATGTTGCAGGGCTGCGCGTGACGCCGGAATACTTCAAGATGCTCGGCGTTTCGCCCGCGCTTGGCCGGGATTTTCGCGCTGAAGAAAATCGTCCCAGCACTCGGTTTGTGGTCATGCTCAGCCACGGGCTTTGGCAGCGGCGGTTCCAGGCGGACCAAAACGTGGTGGGCAAACCGATTGTGCTCAGCGGTCAAACCTTCACGGTGATCGGCGTGATGCCGCAGGGCTTCGAAGATTTGCTGGCGGCGAATTATTACCAGAAGGCGGAAGTTTGGGCGGTCCTGGGCTATGACGTCACGCAGGAATGGGCCTGCCGTTCGTGTCAACACTTGAAAGCCTTCGGTCGTTTGAAAGCGGGCGTAGAACTTTCACAGGCCCAAGCCGAAATGAATACGATTGCCGCCGGATTGAAGCAGGAGCATCCAACTGAATATCCCGTGGGGACCGCTGTGGTTTTCGGTTTGCAGGATGAATTCGTCAAAGGCATCCGTCCGGCGTTGTACCTGTTTCTGATTGCCGTAGGCGCGCTGCTGCTGATTGCGTGCGCGAATGTCGCCAACTTGTTGTTGGCGCGGGCAACCGGCCGGTCGCGCGAAATGGCCGTGCGCGCAGCTTTGGGCGCAGGGCGGTTCAGGATCATTCGTCAGTTGCTGGTCGAAAGCTTGTTGCTTTCAAGCATGGGAGCAGCGGCTGGTTTGGTGCTGGCCGTTTGGGGCGTAGACCTGTTGATGGCCTTGAAACCGGAAACCCTGTTGAAGCTGCAAACCGTGACAATGGACGGGCGTGTGCTGGGTTTTGCGGCGGCAGTTTCTTTATTGACGGGAATTCTGTTTGGCCTGGCTCCGGCGTGGCAATTGTCGAAACCCAATTTGCAACTGACGCTCAAAGCGAATGATCGCAGCGTGACAGGCACAGGCCGCTTGCGCAGTTTGCTGGTTGTCAGCGAAATCGCTTTGGCGCTGGTCATTCTGATTGGCGCGGGCCTGCTGCTGAAAAGTTTTGTGCGCTTGCTGAATGTGTCGCCAGGCTTTGAGGCCGGAAACTTGATGACCATGATGGTTCCAGCGACGGGCGCAAAGTATGCGCAGGAAGAATCCGTCCGGCAGTTTTATGGTCAAGTGCTGGAACGCGTGTCGAAGATGCCCGGCGTGGAAGCGGCAGGCATCGTCAGCAATTTGCCTTTGTCCGGGAACGGCGACCGCATCAGCTTTCACATCGAAGAAAAACCGCTGCCCAATCCGGCAGATGCGCCGAGCCTGGAACGGTACGGCATCACGCCCGATTACCTGCGGACCATGCGCATACCGGTTTTGCGCGGGCGCAGCTTCACCGAACAAGACAACGCAAACGTGCCGCTGGTGGCGATGATTAGCGAAACGGCGGCAAGGAAGTTTTGGCCGGGCGAAGACCCGCTGGGAAAACGCGTTCGCCTGGGCGCAATCACAAATCCAATGCGCACCATCGTTGGAATCGTGTCCGACGTGCAGCACCAGGGATTGGAAGACGCGCCGGACACACAGGTTTATGTGCCGCACGCGCAATGGACGGATTCGTTTATGCAGCTTGCCGTTCGCACGACGAACGATCCCACCAGCGTTGTTGCCGCTATTCGCCACGAAGTCGGCGCTGTGGACAAAGACATCCCGATTTACCAAATCGCCACAATGGACAAACTACTGGCAACCACAACCGCGCAGCGCCGCTTCACGCTGTTGTTGTCGGGGATTTTTGCCGGACTGTCTTTGTTACTGGCAGGTGTGGGGATTTACAGCGTCATCGCCTACGCCGTCGCGCAGCGCACGCACGAAATCGGCATCCGCATGGCGCTCGGCGCGCAAATGCGCGATGTGTTACGGCTGGTGCTGCGGCAGGGAATGAAGCTAACGCTTGCGGGAGTGGCCTTGGGAGTATTGGCTTCGCTGGCGTTGACGCATTTTATGAAGAGCCTGTTGTTTGGCGTCAGTGCAACCGATCCGTTGACGTTCACCTTCATTGCCTTGTTGCTGGCAATCGTGGCTTTGCTGGCTTGCTGGATTCCGGCGCGCCGGGCGACGAAGGTTGATCCGATGATTGCGCTTCGATGTGAATAACTGTGGCGGGCTAGAGGATGGAAAATCCTCTGACCGGCTTTCAACCGCCGAAGGTGCGACGGGAAATTAGCCGGTGGTGCAGCAAAGCGTAACCGCCGGAAAGCCAGCAAACGATGCCCGCGCTCTGGCAGGAGCGCAGGACAAATCACGGTCATAAAACCCAACGCTTGTCCGGCGTCCCTGCCAGGACGCGAATGTCTTGGCGATGCCGCTCCGGTGGTTGCGGCTATCGCCTTCACCACCGGCTAATCTCCGCTGTGCCTCCGGCACAAAGAATCCGCCAGCCAACAGTGCTGTTTTTCAGTTAGGGCCTACGGCGTTGATTTCGCCTGAGCAAGTTTTTCAATGGCTTGAGCAATCTCCATCCAGGCACGGTCCCTTGCGCCTCTTGCTTTGGGGAAAGTTATCAAGGCTTTTCCATCTCTCGGCAGCGCCTGTAAATCTCTCAGTAAAGGTTCGGATTTCCACAAACAATCGCGCACGATGATGGGAAGGATCGTCATACCTTCTTGCTGGCGGCGGTTGAGAAAGACCGGCAATTCTTCCTCGTGGATGAATCGAGAAGCAATGAAATCAGTGCTAACCAGCAGAACAGCCAAATCGCATTCGTTGAGAGCTTGTTTGATAGCAGGGAGCCATTCTTCGCCGGGTTCAATCATTCGGTCATTCCACGTATCAATGACGCCTTGCCGCTTTAGGCCTGTCAGCGTTTTGACTAGGTCGTCCTTAAACGGTTCGTCTTTGCGCGCATAGCTGATAAAAACAGTTGGCGTTTGCGATTTCATTTTTGGAATTTCTTCTTCCTTATCCACCTGGAGTGACGCTAGCGTCTTTTCCCATTGCTCGTGCAATGCCTGCCGCAGAGGAGCGAAGCCCGCCAGTGTGAG
>CAYLJQ010000181.1:0-10957 GCA_964383955.1 uncultured Heliomicrobium sp.
AACGTATGAAGAAGTTCACCTTAATCTGCACCGCAATTTTGTTCGCTGCTTTCGCTTTAGGCAGCCCAGCTATTCATGGATCATTGATGAGTTGGCTGAACACGCCATCCGTCACTAAAGCTGAGATTTCCGGCAAAGACGGCGAGTTGACAGTCACACAGCCAAACACAATCGTTAATAAATACGGCAGGCTGGCGATCAATGCTCCAGCCGGTTCCTCTATGATTGCGGTAGACAATCCAGGAGGGCCAAATGGCCTGGATATTAATACCCTGGCGGCTGGCGACCTGATCATGATTGTCCAGATGTCTGGTGCTTCGGTTGATACCAGCAATACGACAAATTATGGCACAGTAAGCAATCTCAACAATGCTGGCCGTCATGAATTTGTCACTGTCAATAAAGTCCAGGGCAACACTATTACCATCAACCCGCCTTGCGGAGGCCTTCGCTTTAATTACACAGCTTCGGGCAAAGTCCAGGTCATCCGTGTTCCGCAATACACAAACATGACGATCAATAGCGGCGCTTCATTGACCGCGCCCGCCTGGAACGGAATCATCGGCGGCATTGTCGTCGTGCATGTTCAAAACAATGCAATTATTAACGGCACAGTTGAAACCAGTGGTCTCGGATTTCGCGGAGGCGCATTGTCCGGTGCTGGCGGAGCGGGTTTCAGAACAGACTACGTAACGGACCAGCAGGATTTCGGCGCTGAAAAAGGCGAAGGCATCGCCGGGTATCAGGCAGATTACGATTTGCTGGGTGGACGTTATGGGCGTGGAGCTGCAGCGAATGGCGGCGGCGGCGGAACGTCGCACAATTCCGGCGGCGGCGGCGGCGCAAATGGAGCCAATGGAAAAACCTGGACCGGCCAAGGCGTGATGGATGGATCAGTGACAGGCGCAGCCGCCTGGACAATAGATCCGGCTTACATTGCCAATGGAAATAAATTGACGGACTCTTCTGGCGGCGGACGCGGAGGCTACAGCTACGCGATTAACAATCAAGACGCATTGGCCAAACCTCCCGGTGATTGCCTTTGGGGAGGCGATTGCCGTCGCGAAGTCGGTGGCCTCGGCGGTCGCCCTGTCACGCAAGACACTTCTGGAAGAATCTTTTTCGGTGGTGGCGGGGGCGCGGGAGCTCAAAACAATGATACCGGTGGTGCGGGCGGGAATGGCGGCGGACTGGTTTACATTATCGCCGACACCGTTAGTGGAAACGGCCTGCTCAAAGCCAACGGCTTGAATGGCGGCAATACGCGTGGCGAAAACCGTGACGGAGCAGGCGGCGCTGGCGCAGGTGGAACCGTAGTGCTTGCGGCAAGAGTGCTTTCTGGCAGCCTCTCTGCCCAGGCCAACGGTGGCAATGGAGGAAATCAGATTCCCCCAGTTGCGCCTTTTGAATTGGAATCGGAAGGCCCTGGCGGCGGCGGCGCTGGTGGCTACATCGCGTTTTCTGGTGGCACGTTGACCACACAAATCCTGGGTGGGCTGCATGGTTCTTCTCAAGCACCATCCATTTCTGAATTCCCCGTCAACGGCGCGACTCGCGGAGCCACAGGACAGGTGGTCAATTCGGTGGCAGCGATTCCCTTTTGCTCGACGACAACAGATCTTTCGATTACAAAAACAAATAATCAGGTAACTACGGTTCCCGGTGTTCCAACCACATATGTGATAGTCGCGCGCAACAATGGCCCCAATGATGTTTTCGGAGTTCCGGTAATTGACACGTTACCGGCAGTTTTCACGAATGTTTCATGGGTATGCACGGCCTCAACCGGCTCTGCCTGCCAGGCGGCCTCTGGTACGGGTAGCATTAATACCAAAGTTGATCTGAAAAACGGCGGCACAGCGGTCTTTAACCTGACCGTGACCCCGAATCCTTCCGCGACGGGCACCATCAGCAATACGGCTACGATTGGTATGCCAGATGGAGCGGTTGATCCTGATTCGACGAATAACACGGCAACCGATCAAGACACTTTAACGCCATTGGCAGACCTTTCAATCACAAAAACTGACGGATCAACGACAGCCGTTGCGGGCCTGCCGATTGCTTACACGATTGTCGTTCGAAACAATGGTCCCAGCACAGTGAATGGAGCGACTGTTACGGACAACGTTCCGACCAAGTTGACCAACGTTTCCTGGACTTGCGCGCCTGCAGCCAATTGCGGCGCAACGACTGGAAATGGAAGCATCAACACGACAGTCAATCTGCTGCCGAACGAGACTGCAACGTTTAGTCTGCAAGCGACAGTAATCAATTCCGCCACTGACGCACTCACCAACATCGCTACTGTCACATCGCCAGCTTCCGTTCCCGACCCGAATACAGCAAACAACACCGCAACCGACGTGGACACAGTTGTGACAACGGTTGATATGGCGATAACAAAGACGAACAATGCCACGACGCTTGTTCCGGGCACGCAGACAATTTACACAATCACTGTTAGCAATGCCGGCCCAAGCGCTGTAACAGGCGCGGCGGTGGCAGACGTTCTTCCCGCTTCACTGACCAATGCTTCCTGGACTTGCACAGCTTCGGCAGGATCAAGCTGCGGCTCGGCAAATGGAAGCGGAAGCATCAATACAACGGTCAATTTGGCAGTCAATGGAACGGCAACGTACACGCTGACTGCGACCGTTGCGGCCAATGCGACCGGATCGCTGACGAATTCGGCCAGCATTGCTCCGCCAGCAGGTGCAGTGGACACCAATAACTCAAACAACTCTGCAACCGACACGGACTCCTTATCTTCCACTGACCTGACCATTACCAAAACCAACAGCGCGGTAAAAGTGACATCCGGTCAAGCGACAACCTATACAATTGTGGTCACAAACAATGGCCCAATCGCTGTTACCGGGGCGACCGTCACTGACAATTTACCTGCAACGTTGAGTGGCGCAACGTGGACTTGCACGGCTTCTGCCGGTTCAAGCTGCGCGGTGCCCAATGGAACCGGCAACATCAACACAACCGTCAATTTGGCAGTAAACGGAACCGCGACATTTAGTTTGACAGCGCAAACTGCAAGCACGGCAACGGGAACGCTGACAAACACGGCAACAGTCGCGACGCCCTCCGGAGTGGCCGACCCCAACCCGGCCAACAACTCATCAACAGTTGCGCGCGACTTCCAAGCGATTTCTGATCTCTCCATTACGAAAACGAATGGCACAAGCACGCTGACGCCTGGAACTCCAACAACTTACACGATTGTGGTTTCCAATGCCGGCCCAAGTGCAGTCACTGGCGCGCAAGTTACAGATTTGATGCCCGGCCCGCTGGTCATCAGTTCCTGGACCTGCACGGCTTCTGCCGGTTCAAGCTGCGGTCAGCCCAGCGGAACCGTAAATATCAACGCTACTGTGAATTTGCTAGCCCAAGGCACTGCAACATTCATGGTCAATGCAACGGTTGCCAGCACGGCAACCGGCACGCTTACCAATACCGCAACCGTCACTGCTCCGGCTTCCGCGACAGACCCAAACACGGCCAACAACTCTGCAAGTGACACGGACACATTGACGCCGACTTCGGACTTGTCCATTACCAAGTCCAACAACAATTCGGTCATCACGGCTGGAAATCAGGTCACCTATATAATCAATGTCCTGAACAACGGGCCGAGTGCGGTAACAGGCGCAGCGGTTGTTGACACACTGCCTGCAACACTTACTAATGCCACCTGGACCTGTTTTGCCTCCAGCGGATCAACTTGCGGCGCAACGTCTGGAACTGGCAGCATCAACTCGACGGTCAATCTGGCCAATGGCGGAAACGCGACTTACACAATAACCGCGACAGTAGCCGCTGATGCGCTTTTAACGTTGACGAATACGGCAACAGTTACGCCGCCGGCAGGCTCGACCGATCCTGCCAGTGGCAATAATTCCGCCAGCGATACTGACCAAGTGATTTCGCAAGCGAACCTCCGTATTGCCAAGACCGCGAATCCTTCGCAGCCCATTCCCGGAGCGCCGTTTACATACACAATCACGGTTACCAATGACGGGCCAAGTCCTATCACTGGTGCAACTGTCACCGACAATGTGCCAGCCGCCTTAACAAATGTTTCGTGGACATGCACAGCATCCAGTGGCTCAAGTTGCGGGCAAGCCAGCGGAACGGGCAGCATCAATACAACAGTCAATCTGGCCAATGCTGGCACGGCAACCTTCACGTTGCAGGCGACATTGCCGGCAAACGCGACAGCAGCTGTCACGAACACCGCCAGCGTCACTGTTCCTGGCGGCTCTACCGATCCTGATCCCAGCAACAATCAGACATCGGTAACTTCGACGCCTGTCCCAACAAGCGACCTGACAATAACCAAAGTTGCCAATGCATCAGCAGTTCGCGCTGGCGATGAAGTGACGTATACAATCACCGCCAAAAACAACGGTCCTTCCGTGGCAACCAATGTTGTGGTGACAGATCCGTTGCCAAGCGGAATTACACTCGTTTCGGCCACCTCAACGCAGGGAACCTGCACCGGAACAACAACTGTAACTTGCAACATTGGCACGCTTGCAGCATCGGCACCGGACAACCAAGCGGTTGTCACAATCAAAGTTCAGGTTCCATTTACCTTCCCTGTGGGCCCTCTGAGCAATTTGGCGACAGTTGTTTCCGGAACCACTGACCCAACGGGAGGCAACAACACCAACACCTCTGTTGTAACAATCAATCCGCCGCCCGGTGCGAAGTTCATGCAGAACGACATCACTATCAAAGCCAGCGGTGCCGACGTTTGTATCGGCGGCGGAAATGTTCTGACTGTTGAAGTGAAGTCCAGGAACTCCGGCGACGGATTCCAGAGGAATGACCCGAATAGCCCGGAACTGCTGGCGTTATTGCCGGTCGAACTGACCTCAATTCCCGGATCATGCACCGCTTCGACAGGAAACTGCACCTTGACGGCAGCGCAAGCAGAGTGGAACGGCGAAATCGGTCCCGGAGAAACATTGACGGTGACATTCCAAGTTCGTGTTCGACAAAACGTCACTGAAGGAACGCGGTTCTGTTCAACCTTCAAGGTGAATTACGACACGAATAGCGACAACCTGAATGATGCAATGACCAGCGTCAATTTCTGCCAGACAGCAAACTGCCCTGATGATCCTTGCACTCCAGGCGTTACTTGTCCTGATTCGACAATCGGTCCCGGACAGATCTTTCCACCTGAGAACGACTTTAGTAATGACCAGCGTCCGGGTTCTGTATTGATCTTCCCAATCTATTCGTCCAGCCCGACAAATCCGAACCTGCAAAATACTCGGATCAATCTGACGAATATCCACACGCTTTCGCCTGCCTATTTACATATGTTCTTTGTGGACGGAAGCAATTGTTCTGTGGCTGACAATTTCCTTTGTCTGACGCCGAACCAAACGGCCAGCTTCCTAGTTTCTGACTTGGACCCTGGTGTGACTGGCTACATCATCGTCGTGGCAGTTGATAGCCGGGGCTGTCCTACAAACTTCAATTACGTGATCGGCAGCGAATTCATCAAAATGGCGACTGGCCATACGGCTAAACTGGGAGCAGACGCTATCGCTTCCAGAGGCACATATATGTGCAGCCCAACCAGCAGCACTGCTCTGATCAATTTTGATGGCCTGCAGTATCAGCAACTTGGTCGCGTGATTGCAGCCGACGGCTTGCCCAGTCGCGCGGATGGCAATGACACAATGATTGTTCTAGATCGTATCGGAGGCAATCTTGGAACCGGAGCAGACTCATTAGGAACCCTGTTTGGCGTGTTCTACAACGATACTGAATCTGCATTGAGTTTTACATTCAATGGTGGATGTCAGTTTTTCAACTCGCTAAACAACAATTTCCCACGCACAACTCCGCGTTTTGAAACCTTTGTTCCCGCAGGACGCACGGGTTGGCTGAAGGTGGGCATGTCCGGTTCCTCGGAATCCGGAGCCATCGTCGGCGCGGTCTTGAATGTGCCATCCACTACAACTGGATACAGAGGAGGCCGCAATTTCCATAAGTTGACGCTGAGCCAAAATGCGAGTTTGACAATCCCAGTCTTCCCGCCATCGTGCCAGTAACTCTTTTCGACCCCCGATAAACCAAAAAGGCAGAGCAACTTTTCAACGCTGCTCTGCCTTTTGGTTATTTCAACCACGTTTATTGCCACTCTTTCAGCCGCTCCAGGAATCCGAGCATTTGTTCGCGTTTTCGCTCAAACATTGCAACCGTGTAAATGATCAGGATGCCAAACCCAATTCCAGTTACATACCATAACCAAGTCCATCGTAAATTGACCGAAGCAGACCAGATCATTGTTAGCATCGAAAGCAGCAAAAATGCGGTTCCCAGGAACAGGAAGGCGCGAATGCGCAGCATCAACCCGGAAGCAACTCCTCCAACTGCCAACGCCGCCAAAATAATTGGCAACCATGGGGAATCTGTCACTCCGTTCAAAAAAATGTCAGCAGTTGATGAAACATAGATCGTGACCAAAGCTCCATAACGAATCGAATTCATCTGGTCTGCCGATAAACTGTCCCGGTTGATTCGCGCGGCCAAAAGAACTGACAAAGCAGCAGGTATCAGCCACAACTGTGGATGCTCGTAAAACGCCAATCCGCCAACTCCATTCAGAAAATGCCAGAAGCCAGCGTTTCCTGCCACTGCAGCCAGAATTCCAAAAGTAAACGAGCGCCGAATAACTGACAGCACTCCGTAAAATAACCCGATCACCAGCAGTAACCCTGAGTACGGAACTTCGGAATTTAAGACCCAGAATCCAATCACTGGCAGCAATGGTAATAAAACTCCGGTCCTGCCCAGTGGCTCTGCCAAAACCCGTTTCCCTTGCCGTCCAAAAAACTCTGCTAACCCGACTCCGGCAAAGGCCAGTCCCATCACAAAAATCGGCCAATAAGCTGCAAACCTCCCTCCAAAAACCCACGGCATGGTCATTCGCACGTGCGCAAATGTCAGCACCAGAAAAACTTCTGACGCATAGACGTATCGCATTCGTCCGCGTTCATCCAGATCAAACTGGTCTTCCCCAGGCAAAATGGCGAAAGCGATTCCCAATAAGCAAACTCCAAGCAGCGTCAGTAACACAGCAATAATTGCAGGCCATCCAATAAATACTGTCCCCATAATGGCGAACTGCTGGAATTCCACAGCTAAAACTATTGCCAAGCAAGTCATTCCTCCAAGAGCTACGATTGGCAAGTCGGATCGTAAGGAGGTTCGCCATAAGCTTTCGCTGGTTACTCGGCGCATTACAATTAGGCGATAAATAATCAAAACGGTTTCTGCTATCAACATCACCAAAACCAGCCGATTGATTCCCTGCCAACCAGCTAAATTCACTGGCGGCAGCCAAGCCCAACTCCAAAGCACCAGATTTAACAATGACAGCCGAATACCCCACGTTATCAGTCTCAGGTCTTGATGCCCACGTGCTAAAAGCGCGAAAGCAACCGGCAAGGCAAACGCGGCAGAGACTGTTAGGAGCCGATACATCATGGACGGAGAACTAAAAACCATGACGAAACCGACCAATATCATTATGCCGGATTGAATAGAGCCGCAGACCACCAGCCAGCTACGAATGGGCTCTGACACGCTGACGGTTCCCGATATGCCCATTCTCCCAAAGTACTGCGGTAGGGCATCACGCTTCCGCCAAAGCCCTGTGATTGCCAGTGCATAAAGCGATAATGCCACTGACGTGATCGCGACCAAACCAGAGGTTGAAAGCGTGAACAGGCAACAAACCTCCAGGAGGGTTATGCCTCCAAGCAGGTGTAGCCCACGTAGCGACGCTAAAATGTTGTCTTCCCATAAATAGGCAATCAGAAGTGCTGCGACGGACAGAATCGCCAGCCAATTTAGCCAACCGGTTCCCAAATGATCTTGCGCAATCATCCAGATGAACCAATGAAATCCGCTAAGCAAAAACATCGTCGGGAGAAGGAGGAAAATCGCCAGGCGATGGAATGGCTGGTTTCCATCTGCCGGACGCATCAATTTCAAATCCAACCATAACCAAATCAGCGCAACGACAGACAACACAATGGCATTTATGGCCAGAAACTCAGGCACCTTGTCGGACACTTCAAAATGACGTGCAAACAGCAAAGAGGCAATCAAATTCCAAAGTGACGCGCTGAGATAAACATAACTCCGTCGCCGCAACGCAATTGCCATCCAACCGAGCAGCAAGCTCAACGCGGCCAAAGAAGAAACCATCCACCAAATTGAATTTGGCGCTTCGATGCCACGCAATGTCAGCGCAAACTGCGCCAGCCCCAAGGCAAGTGCCCATCGTGTCGCCGTTTCCCTGCCTTCAATCTTGAACCGATTGATGGCAAAACCGCGTAAAGCAAAAATCACCCAGGCAACAACTGAAACTCCAATCACCAGTGCGTGATAACTCGCCCAGCCATCAACTAAACGGCTCAAGCTGCTAACAACTAAAGAAACCAAAGCCAATAAAGCCACGCCAATGTGGCCGATTCTCAATTTGGCTCCCCAACCGCCAAACCGCGCTCTGCGTAAATCCAGCCAAGCACTCGCTGCCATCAGCATTGCCAGCCATCCCCAGCCGTTGCCGATTTGTTTTACCGTTTCACTGGAAATACCAGGCTGAAACGCAATTCGTGCGTCGGCAAAAGCCAGCAAAACAAAGCTGACTAAAAGTGAAAACACGATCTGTATTTGCAGCAATTGACTGACTGGATGCTCCCTGTCTTCACCTTTTGTTAGCCACCGCCTGACACATAACCAAATTAGTGACGCTGTTGCAGAAACAATGACATTTATCTGCAAAACCGTTATCAGCCTCAAGTCGCCATCAAGAAACCAGCCAATTGTGGCTGCGAGATTCAAAATCGTCCCTGAACTGAACGCATAAACTGCAGAACGTTCACGAATTGCGTGCGACGCCAGAGTCGAACTAACAATCAAGATTGGGGTGAGAAAAACTAAGATTGCCCCAAATGAAATCGTCGTTTCTAACCTCAGTAACAGCATGGCGACAGTCAGCGCTAAAACCGGAGCAGCAAAAAGCCCCAATGACTCTGCACGTGCCAAGCTCGCCAAGCCTGCTGAGCGTTCGCGAATCTCTGGCCAATTGAAACGCTCGCAAATTTGGCGAAGCGGATTACGGTAAAGAATCGGTAGCGCGACAAGGGCAAAACTGATTGCCATCAGCCAGCGCAGTGCTACCAGGGCTGAACCATCAACTGGCCACCGCCCAGCCGCCAGGAGACATCCGCCTGCCAGCAATGTCATTGCTGCCAATAACAGCCTTTTTCTGAATTGCTCCCATAAACCAGCGGTAAAAACCAGCAGCAGCGCAAGCAGCAACACCCACGACCCAATGCCTAACGCGCGTATGGAAAAATCACCGACAAAAGAAAACGGCGTCGCTGCCAACCATAAAATCGGTTTCCCATCCGTCACGCTGCCCAAACTTAATGCGATCAACAACAGCCAAACCAGCGCAACAACAACGTGGTCAACCTTTGGCCACGGCGGAAATAGCAGCGATTCAAAATACGCAGCTTTGCTATCTGGCAATTGCGCCATGCGTCGCACTTTCAATCGCGCTGCAATCCACGCCAAACTTAGCAAAACCAGCGCGATCCCCTGAGCCTGTAACCGTAGCGGATCACTCCAGGACAAATGCGAAGGCAGCGCGCGTGCATCAAATACAGCGGCAATGCCACAAAAAACACTCAATGCCAGTAACGCCTGGAAAGCCGTGAACAGCGCAGGCCAGCGCTTGATAACAGCCAGCGCAAACCAAATCGCTGCCAGCCAGAACAGCCGGATGGTCATCTGCTCCATCGTCATCCAGCCGCCAAGCAACACAAAGGGAGCCACGGCAATTGAACTAATCAACGCGGCCGTGGTTATCGGCTTCCCAAAAATTCCCTGAACATCTTCGCTTCGCGTTCGCAAAGCGATAGCCGCAATCGTCGCCAGACTGGCGAACGTCAGCACCGACAACCTTACTGGATGATGCAGCGCAAGCTGATAACCGAACTTGAATGCGAACGCTTGTAAAAGCGTCAGAAGCGACAAACCCAATCCTATCCAGCTTGAGATGAATCGCTTGCGGTGCCACGCAATGACAAAAGAAGCAGCGGCGAAGAACAAATATACAAGTGTTAATCGCTGAGGGTCCCCTGCCCTGCCAAAGCCGTGCCAGGTCAGAATGAACAAGCTAAAAAAGGCCGAAACGACGACTGCAATTTCATAAAGGCGAGATTCGGTTTTGCGCTCCGCCCGCCGCCACAACTCAGCCGGCAGGGCAAACAATAAAAACAATGTCAGCCATGAAATGCCTGCTGTGCGCGTCCAGAAGCTAGCGATCAGCGCGGAGCTTTCTTCCACCCAATCCGGGTAGCCACCGAAAAGCACATTTGCGCTCAACAAATAAGCCAGCACAAAAAGCCCTATGGCTGCGGCGTGCGCCAGCCTAAGCTTTAATCGCCAGGCCAGGACTCCGCAGACAGCACAGTTAATCAGCGCAATCCGGATAAACGGCACTGGCCGAGGCCACGCCAATGCCAGCCCCGCAAACGCCAATAACGCTCCCAACAGAGCCACGCTCGTGGCAACCGTTTTTGTTTTGCCGGACAACCTGCTGTCATCTCGCAGCGTTAGGCCGCAAGCAATTGCCGGTACGCCAAACAACGTGATGAAAGCAGCAAAGGAGCGGGCTGTAACGCTGAAAATTCCCGCTTTGATCAGCAACAAACTAAACGGCAATACAGCCGCAAATGACGCGATGCCCAACAGAACAAAAACCCGGTTCGCCTTTTGTTCGCCTTCTTCCTGTTGCGCGTCACGCAGCATTTTCCAAGATGCCAACCAGTAACAAATCAGCGGTACTGCGCCTAAGCAAACAGCAGCGGCCCGACCGCTTTGCCAGTGTTTCGCCACCAGC
>CAYLJQ010000182.1:0-1920 GCA_964383955.1 uncultured Heliomicrobium sp.
CGTTTCGGCGAACTGTTGCTGGTGAAGTTCAAGCACTTCTTCACTAACTTGTCGTTCGGATCGAGCTTGATTGTGAGTTAGACAGGTTTCCAGCGAAACCTGAAACACAATGGCGACAATCGGAAGTTTGTGGGCGCGTGCCATTCGGAGCAAAGGCCGCCGCGCGCGAAACTGCAAATTCGTGGCGTCAATCACAGTCAGCTTCCGTTGCTGAATTCGCAAGCGGGCGATTTGATGCAGCAAACCAAAAGCTTCGGCGTTGATTGTTTGATCGCTTTCGTCGTCACTGATCATTGCCCGGCAGCGGTCAGAAGAAACAACTTCGGTCGGTTGGAAGTGGGAAGAACTAAAAGTGGATTTCCCTGCACCGGATGAGCCGATCAGTAACACCAATGACGGGTCAGGAATTTCGATGGTCAGGCTCATCAGGCAGACGCTGCGGTGGAAATTTCGGGTGGCGGCTGTATGTTTTCGGGTTGCTTGGGTTTTTCGCCTTCGCTGGGAGGATTAAACCCCGGATAGCTGATGCGATCGTGATAAATGTTCACCAGCGTATTGATCAACGTTTCGCGGATCACAGTCAGTTCGCGCATGGTGATGTTGCTTTCGTCCAATTGCCCGTCTGCGACAACCGTATCAACAATCTTTTTGACAATGGCTCGAATGTTTTCCGGCGTCTGATCTTCCAGCGAACGAACCGCGGCTTCGCAGCCATCGGACAGCATCAAAATGACAGCTTCTTTGGTTTGCGGTTTGGGACCTGGATAACGGAAATCTTCGACATTGACGGTTTCGCCGCGCGCTTCAGCCTGGGCTTTGGCTTTGTGATAGAAATAGGCCAGGACCCGTGTGCCGTGATGTTGCGGAATGAAGTCAATGATTTGAGAGGGAAGATTGGCCTCACGCGCCATCTGAATCCCTTGAGAAACATGACTGGCGATAATTCTGGCGCTGGAAATTGCCGGGCGTGTATCGTGGGGATTGGGGCCACCCTGCTGATTTTCAATGTACATATTCGGCGCCGACAATTTGCCTATGTCGTGGTACAGGCAGCCGGTTCGCGCCAACAATGCGTTTGCGCCAATGGCTTTGGCGGCGGCTTCGGCCAACACAGCAACCATAAACGAATGGTGATTGGTTCCCGGCGTGCGAATCGCTAGTTGTTGCAGCAAGGGATTGTCGGCATTCGACAATTCCATCAGTTTCAAGTCGGTCAAAATATCAAACGCCGATTCGTATACTGGAATTGCAAAACTGGCCGCTCCCGCTGTTAGAACTGCGCCGACCAATCCGGCAAGCACGCCTCCAAGAATTCGTTGCCAGTCCCATTGATGTTCGGCAATCAACATTGCAGCCAGGCCCATCAACACATTGACGCAACCCACCGCCGCGCTGGCGATGATGATGGCATTGCGAGTTCGGTAACGCTGAATGCTGTAAATTGCCGTCACAGATCCGCCAAGCGCAAACGCGACAAACGCCATTCCGCTTGGCGCGGCAAATCCCACCAGAATTGCGCTCATCAAACCCGCAACCAGCGCTAACTGGCTGCCAACCAACAGGGAAACCACCAACGAGCAGGCCGCAAACGGAATCGCAAAGCCGAATTCAAAAATCCCGCCGAATTGCATGGCTTCCGGACGCGTGCCCAGCACCGAAGCGCCGAACATCCCGATTCGGACGATGAAGGTTTGAGTCATAAGAGCGGAATTGGCGACCCAATACGCTGTGCGCGGCCCAAGGCGCGAGGATTGGCTGGTAATCGCAGCTCTATACAAGGCAAAAGACATCAAACAAATCAGCGCAAATAGTCCCAGCAGTCTGCTCGGATTGCGTTGCGTTTTCTGGTAGCGCCGTATGATTTCGATAAACGCCAGTTTGTCGGCTGTGATGAATTCTCCTGCATGCAACAGGATCGGG
>CAYLJQ010000182.1:1930-10915 GCA_964383955.1 uncultured Heliomicrobium sp.
GGTTTTGACCAATCGGTTTTTGGCTGGGGAACTGTGTGCCTTGCGTTATGACATAGGTGTTCCGTGGTTCGAGTCTGGCGATCAGGTCTGCAGGAATCACAATGTCGGTCTCGGCGACATCACCAGCTTGATATTCTCGAACAATCGTCAGTGGAAAATGCGAAGCAAAGATTGTGGTTAGTGCGGCAAAGATGAACGAAGCAATGAGGAAGCGGGTTTTTTGGGGTATGCGGCGATATTGAGTGGAAATCCATTGCGCCGCAGATTGCGGAAATCGCTTTACGCGTATCAACCAGAAAAGTTGATTCTTCCTTTTCATTGTTTTTAAAAGCGCTGACTAACTGGGGGAGCCAAAAAGCTTCAGCGCTCTGTCGAGGGCGCGGATTATATCACCGTAACGCAAGCAGAAGGCAAGGCACCGCGGAAGCAATGACATTCGCATTCGCAATATTTTCGGCCATCTGGTTTCGCAAGGGAATGTTTTGTTGATTGTGTTGGCTATTTGAACGCCACCGTCACCAAATTTGCCAACTGGCCGTCAACCGTCAAGGAAATAATTTGTTCGCCTTTTCCCGCCAACGTGCGCGGCAGTTGCAAATTGATCTGGTCTTCGCCGACGAAATCGCCTTGCACACCTGCGTACTGAATGGGAATGTTGACGCCGCCGATTTGAACTTTGACGGATTGTTCTGAACTGCGGCCACGCCAGCCAGAGCCGAATAACAGCAGAAACAGTTGATCGCTCGCCGCTCCCGCATCCGGTCCAAAATCAATCGGCAGCGGAACGAATTTTCCCTGGCTGAACTGAGCGACGGGTTCAAAAATTTGTGAACCGTTGGCTTTGGCGCGCAACAACACTGCCGCTGCGACGTCTTTGCCGGTGGCGTTGGCGGAAAACAAACCGGGCGCGGTTTTTTCGATCAAAACTGTCGCGCTGACTGATACGTTCAGGGAATTCGTAACAGTGATTGTCGCTTTGCCCGCCGCCAGGCCCGATGGAATCAGGCAATTGACTTGATCCGGTGAAACGAAAAACAGCGGCGCGGGAAGCTCCATATTCAAACTGTCTTTCACTTTGACAATTGTGCCGAGCAGGGAAGTGGGCAGTGGAGTGCTGGAAGCGATCAGGATTCCGTTGGCCAGATTCCCGCCGAAGACCGCAACAATTTCTTCCGGCGAAACCGAACCGCTGGTGAAACTGGCCGCCGAAACCGTGGCGATGGTGGGAATATCCGGCGCAGAAATTTTGGTAATGAATGCGTCGCTCAATCCTCCGCCAAAAGTCGCCTGGGCAGGCATCACGGTCAGAAAATCGTTTTTCAAAACCTGCCCGGTGACATAAGCACTGCCAGAAGCGTCAACCGTGATGTCCAATCCGCGTTCGTCAAACCCGTTGTCTTCTGAAAACGTGCTTCCCAGATACGTCGAGTAAATCAGCTCGGAACCTGCCGGGTCAATTTTGGCGACGAAGGCGTCATTGTCTCCGCGCAAAGAAGATTGCACCGCACGAACAACAGGGAAGTTCGCCGATTCCGTTTTGCCAGTGACGTACGCATTTCCCAGCGAATCCACCGCGATGCCTCCGACGGGCGTGATGTCAGCGACCAGACCGGTGTTTTCCGATCCGGTGCCGCCCAGATACGTCGAATAAATCAGCGCCGTTCCTGTCGCGTTGATCTTGGTGACAAACGCGTCAACGCTGCCGCCGTAGTTTTTCTGTAATGCATTAACCAGTGGGAAATTCAGCGAAAAGGTGTAACCCGTGATGTATGCGTTGCCGAGTGGATCCAGGGCAATTTGTTTTGCTTCTTCTGCGCGGTCTCCGCCAAGGAAGGTTGAATAAACCAGCGCCGTACCGGCAGCATTGATTTTGGAGACGAAAACATCTTCGACCCCGCCAAAGTTTGGCTGGATTGCGCCAAGGGTTGGAAACCCAGGCGAAGTCGTGAAGCCAGTGATGTAGACATTTTGTAGCGCATCAACTGTGATGCCGTATCCAGCTTCCTCGTCACGGCCAGTGGTTTGCGACAATTCGCCGCCCAGATACGTCGAGTAAATCACTGCTCCATCTGGGCTGAACTTGGCGACAAAAACATCCTGCTGCCCTTTGATCGCCGGTTGCATGGCGTTTTTCACCGCGAAGTTTGCAGACAACGTTCGGCCCGTGACATAGGCATTGTCAAAACGATCAACGGCAATGCCAAAAGCAATGTCCGAAAAGCTTCCGCCGAGAAAGGTCGAATAAAGCAGCACGTTGCCTTCGATATTGAACTTGGTTACGAAGGCGTCAACGTTGCCGCGAAACGTAGGGTTCGCCGCATTGGCCGTTGGGAAGTTCAGCGAATTGGTTTCGCCCGCCAGGTAAATGTTGCCCGCCTGATCCACGGCAATGGACGAGCCTCTGTCGCCGGGATTTCGTCCGCCAAAGTAGGTCGAAAAAATGACCATGGAGCCTTTGGGATTGATCTTGGTGACAAAAGCGTCCGTCGCGCCATCCCGCATGGCTTGATAAGGATTCGTGGTCGGATAGTTCAGCGATCCCGTTTGCCCGGTGATATAAACAAATCCCATTCTGTCCACGGCAATGCCGTAACTGATGTCCGTGCCGCTGCCGCCGAAGTACGTCGAATAATCCACCACGGGATCAATCACCAAAGGCAGGTTGTGATCGTAATCGCCAATTTCAAAGCCGACCGCTTGATTGCGGATTGAAAAACTGGTTTCGATAAACTGCTGCTGCCCATTTACCAATTGATAGGTGACAGGTTTTCGCATCATCAATTGGTCGTCAGTAAGGTCAATCAAAAGGTCGCCTTGTTCGCTGAGTTCCAGTTTGTCTGCGCCGTCAAATGTAAGCTCGATTTGTCGCGGATCGGACTGTGGCGCAACCTTGAAGTCGTACTCCAACTGCCGCTGATTTCCGTAAAAGACGGCATCAATGCCGGGATAAATGCCGCGCTGCGCGACTTGTGAAAACACGGGAATGCCGGTTCGCCATTCGCGGGGATCATTGCCGATGAAATAATTGCTTTTGCTGCCGGACGGTTCCAATCCTTCAACCCGCGTTTTGCTGATGTCACTGGCTAGCTTCACGCGCAGGGTCTTCGCTTGGCCTGAAGCCTTGTGCTTCATTTCAAATCTGGCTTCGCCGTCTGTCAGATAAAGCGTGTACCCTCGCTGTCGCGCAATGAAACGAATGTCATCGGTTGCCTGTCCGCGATTTTCTTCAAAACTCAGCGGCAGTCGAGAGAGTTGCGCTTGCAGATTGCTGGGTACAATTGGAGTGGCGGACTTTGCGCCGGAAATTGAACTTGAAGGCTTGCTTGCCAAAAGCAGGCTGAAAATGCCCAGCCAACTCAATAAAGCCAATGCGCCTGTGCGAGTGTGTTTAGAGTACTGCTTAGTCATGAGAAAGCGGATTACCAGACGGAGCGCAGTTGAATCTTTGGGAGGCGCGCCAGATTGCGTTTGAAGGTGATGACTTCAAGAGAGGAACACTGTTCGCACTGAGCACGCCTTTACAGAATTAGGGAGCGTCGGGGCGCTTCGACAGGAATTATACGCATCTGTCAGTTTGATGAACAGGAAAGAGTTTGGCCATTCTGGGCGCGCGTAATTCTAAAAAAGAAATCTGATTCTATATCCTTTGTCTGTTTATATTTCGGCCACCAGTTGAATGTCCGTTGCGCGCAACCCTTTATCCTGATCGGTTCGGGAAAGTTTGAATTCGAAGATGTATTTGCGGCTGGGGAGTTCGCTACCAATCGGACCGTTAGAGCCAGCGGGCAAACTGGTGTCGTGGAACCAGGCTGTGCCGTACGGCGAATCGGGATGTTTTGCATCGGTTTGCCACAGGTTCGTATCAATGCGTTTCAGGTATCGCATAAAGCCAAAATCGTTTTTGTGGTAATAGCAAATGCCGCGCACGCGATGTTCAAATTCACCCCAAATGTTTATCTCGCCTCCGCGATCAATCGGCAACAGGTCAGGAATCAGATAGCCACACAGAAACATGTCGGCTTCGCGGCGCAATTCGTGGGAGATGTTTTTGAAGGCGACGACTTCCACGCGGCAGCCTTTGTTTTGCAGCGCACGAACGACTTGAACGAAATCTCCATCGCCAGTGGCCAGCAATACGCGATCAAGCTTTTCGGATTGCAGCAGGGCGTCGACCGCCAGATCAAGGTCGGCATTAGCTTTGGCGACGCGGTTGCCGTCTTCGTCGGTAAACCATTTGACCTCTTTCTGGATCACCTTGTAGCCGAAATCGCGCAGCACGGAGTAAAAGCTGTTTGTGCGGTTGAAGTAGTAAGGATCGCGGCGGCCTTTTTCAGCGTCGTAGCTTACATAGGCATTCAAACGGACGGCTTCGGCTTGATCACGGCAGGCGAATTCGCGCAGGATTTCGTAGCCCATGCCATAACCGCCATTGCGATTGATGTTGGCAGAATCAACGTAAACGCCAACACGAGCGGTTGACTTGTTCGAAGACATAAATTGTTCCCACGGTGACGAATTAGTCGTCCCGTGGGGACGATTTGAATGTAGCCCCGCGATTTATCGCTGGGAAAGCGAGCGATCATTGTTCACGTCCCACCGGGACGGCTGAAACTATGTCAGAGAAGTTTTCAAGCGTCCCTACAGGACGCGATGGCTTGCTCGCCTGACCCGGCAATGAATTGCCGGGCTAAATTCAGACCGTCCCTACGGGACGAAGAGTTAATGGCTCTTACTGTTGAGAGTCATTCTTAGCTTCAGTTACTCAGCCAATCGTCGCAGGCTTTCTGTATAGGGCGCGCGGGCGACTCCGCGTTCGGTAATGATTGCTGCGACATATCGGTTCGGCGTCACGTCAAAAGCCGGGTTGGCAACTTTGATTCCTTCCGGGGCTAATTGAGAGCCTTTGACGTGCGTGACTTCCAGTTCGGGGCGTTCTTCAATCGGTATTTGATCGCCTGATGCCAGCGTCAGATCCAGTGTCGAAATCGGGGCTGCTACGTAAAACGGAATGTTATTTTCCTTGGCCAGCACAGCGACTGAATAGGTTCCAATCTTGTTGGCGACATCGCCGTTGCCGGCAATACGGTCGGCTCCAACGACGATGCAATCAATCTTGCCGGCTTTCATAAAGTGGCCGGCCATGTTGTCTGTGATCAATGTAACGGGGATGTTGTCTTTATGAAGTTCCCAGGCTGTCAGCCGCGCGCCTTGCAGAAACGGGCGCGTTTCATCGGCAAAAACAGCGATTTTCTTACCGGCTTCGATGGCGGCGCGAATGACGCCAAGTGCGGTGCCGTACCCTGCTGTCGCCAAAGCTCCGGCGTTGCAATGTGTCAATACGGTTGCGCCGTCGGGAATTAGCTCAGCGCCATGCCGTCCCATAGAGCGATTGATTTCAATGTCTTCGCCATGCATTTGCTGTGATTCGGTGATCAACTGTTGGCGAATTTCATCCAGCGAAGCGCCATTGCTTTTCAGTTTTGCGTAAAGGCTGCGCATTCGCTCAATCGCCCAGAACAAGTTGACTGCTGTCGGGCGTGTCGAGCCAATGACGTGGCAAATGTGATCGAATGCCTTTTCGAATTCGGCTGTGTCGTCTGTTTTGGTGTCCCGCGCTCCCAGCGCAACTCCCATTGCGGCTGCAACGCCGATTGCCGGAGCGCCACGCACGACCATGTCTTTAATCGCGAAAGCGACTTCTTCGTAAGTTCGGAAAATGGGATAAACCTCTTCCGTCGGTAACAGGCGCTGATCAATCATCAACACGCCTTCATCAGTCCATTCCAGAGTTTTGATCATAAGTTTAATTGCGCTGTCGTCATAAACCACCGGAAACAAACAGGCAGTTTGTTCGACAGGAATTTCAGTTTTGTTGAATTGTGATTTGAGATTTGACTCGGCGGCAGTCTACTGCAACTTGCGGCTTTTTCAAATCTTAGCCAGCAGATAGAACTTGCCAGTGGGTTGCGGCGAACCGCCTTTGGGTTCCAGGGTGACAGCGGTGGCAGCCAATCCATTCGAGGCTTCCAGAGGAATGGTCAGCTTCAATTCCTGGCTGCCATTTTCGCTGGTGCGGAAAACAGCGGCGTTGATTTTGGCGTCCGCGGTAACGTACCAAAGTTGATAATCTTTGTCGGTGGGTGGTGCAGGAAGATTTTTGATATGAACTTCCCAGGTACGCGTTTCGGTGTTCCAGACAACTTTTGCATGCGCGCCAGGCGTTTCGACGCCATTCATCGAAATTACCCTTGTGGCAGGCGAAAGAAAGTTTTCAAACTGCCGCTGCAACGTACTGAGCTGAAATTCCGAATCCTGGAGCTGTCTGCTGATTTGAGAATTTTGCCGGGCCAGATAGACGCTGCTGGCCATCAAGGCAATCGAAGCCGCTGCGAGCATCCATCGCTGAACATGCAAAGAAAAGCGCTGTTTTGGACGGAAGGGAAGAACATTAGCCGTTTCGGTTTGCTCAGGCGCAACTGGCTGTTCCTGATGGGCAATCCGCGCCATCAAACTGTTTTTGATGCTGGCCGGTGGCGCAGCTTGCGGAAGCGATAAAGGCAGCAATGCCGCCACTTCTGACCATTCCGTGAATTCGCGCAGTTGATCGGGCGTGGCCTGATGCAGAAAATGCTCGACTTTCTGCGCGGTCTCTGCTTCGAGCGCGCCGATTGCATACAATGGTCCTAGTTCTTTTACCTCTTCCCAAGTCATACGTTGAGTGATTGATTCAAAATTGTTGTAAAGACTCAGGCAGTTTGCTGAGCCGGGCACATTTGTGGGGAGTGATTGCCGTTTTTTCAACAGCCTTCACTTGAACTTACGCTTTCCCCTACCTTAACTTACGCTTTTCCCTAGGTTTTAGATTGCGAGTAAAACCGAAAAAAGACAGAAAGGCAATCAGAGTAACCGTTGCCTTACTGTCTTTTGCCTGGCAAAAAATTATGCCGCCCAGAGTTTAAGGTTTTAACGTCCGCACAAAGGCGACGATCGCCCATCTTTGGTAGTCTTCAAATCGAATCCTGTGGGAAGGCATTGGCGATCTGCCGTTGGTGATTTTCCAATAGAGTTCCCCGTCGGAATTTGCCTGAACCACTTTGCTGGCCAGATTGGTTGCGGGAAGGGACTTTCCATCTCGTTTGGTCATGGCTGACATCCAACCGGTTCCTTTGCCTTCCTTGCCGTGACAGTCCGCGCATTTTTGCATGTAGAATTCTTTTCCCTTGGCAGCGGCATCCGGACTATTTTTGAGAGGATTGACCAGGCTCAAGGCTTCGGCAGGAGCCTGCCATTGCTGTTTGATCTTGCCATTTTCCATCACAACGGGCGGTTCCGGGCGGGGAGGAAACGGATCTGGTGCAGGCGTCAACGCAGGTTTGGCCGGGCCGACCATCACCGGCATACTGCCCGCCATCTGTTTTTTCTCGCCAGGTTGAAGATCGAACGGCGAGCTTGGCGTCGCCTGACCTGTGGGACCGACTGGCGTGGGACTGGTTTGCGGGTTTGCGGGCGTTTGTGGCGAAGCAGCAACAGCGACATCCGACGGGGTAGGTGTTGCTGCTGGCTGGTTATTCGCCGCATTGTCCGAAACGACGGAGTCCTTCTGACAACTGCTGACAAGCAGGGCAGCCAAAGACACCGTGACCAGCAAAAGTAGTTTTATTGAAGATAATCGCGTGTGTGATTGCATAAACTTCCTTCCAAAGAAATAAATATCCGGCTCAATGGCTCCAGGCCATCGTCGCCAAGCCGCTAGCGGCGGCAAAATGGTTGAAAGGAGCATTTCCGTCCACTTTCAATCCAATCTGTTGCGTATCCAGCGAAACCGCATGATTTTCCAGAGCCGAAATGACCACTTCGCGGAAGCTGCGCTGTTCCACCGCAGTGCCAAGCGTCAATACTCGACTGAGTTTGATCGGCTCGGTTTCCGGCAGCAGGCGGTCGCGGTAAAAAACGATGATCCGGAAAAATTCGTCTTCGCGCTCTTCCGGCAGGCATTCGACTTCACGCACCAGAATCGGCTCATCGCCGCGCACAATGACTGTGGTGAAACCGCGATCATTCAAACTGACAATCACTTGATCGTCCGCCAGGCGCTGCCGCATTAACCACTGCGCTTCTCCCATGTGCTGCGGCAGAATCAAACCAACCGGCCAGCGCAATTCCTTGAAGATGCGTTCGTATTGTTGCAGCACGCGGTTGTGGACAGCGCTGACCAGCCATTGGGAATTGCCGTGCATCTTGCTCAGCCGGGTATGGCTGGTTTTCAAATCATGGAATTTTTGCCCAAAAGCCCGCTCCACTTTCCATTCCAGCACCTGCATCACTTCCTTGTGCGAATTCGGATTGGAATCCAGGGTAATCACCTGGCTGCGCGCGCTGCCCGCGGGAAGCGCCACGCTCAAAGCGCGTGGGCGATTGATGCCCGCTTGTTTGGCGGTTCTGGTCAGGTAATCAATCAACGAAGCTTCGTTGGTCACATTTGGTTCTGTGAAGCTGGATTTGACCAGCCCATCTGGCAAACGCAAAACGCCCAAGTTGCGCGGTTCGAATTCGCCGCCACTTTTCCGTAACGTCACGATTGATAAATGGGTTTCGCTGATGGCCAGTGCGGTGCGGGGAAAATCAGGCGCGGTCAGGTAATTCCACAGGCCGGATAAAACAGGAATTTGTTGCATAAGAAGGATCGAATGCCGTTGGAAAACGGATCAGGGTTAGTACTCTCTGTAAGCTTTGCCGTTTTGGTCTGCGCCTTCAGCGCGGCTTTTTACGTCGCCGATGCCGCCCTGCGAATCCAGCGATTCAGCCGCTGTAGCCGGAATCTCTTCCCAGCCGCAATCGGCACAGAGAGGGTCTTTGGGAACTTCTCTCAGATAACCGCTTGAAACCAAATCCGGAAGACCTGTCGGCGGTTTTTCCTTGTCCGTGGTGTAAAAATCAATCGCGCGGCGCATCGCCCACAGATTTTGCTGCAAAACGACTTCTTTC
>CAYLJQ010000183.1:0-10900 GCA_964383955.1 uncultured Heliomicrobium sp.
CCAGAGCCTCAGCGCCGTCTTCAACGCCCGCAGCGCCGATGACACGGAAGGTTTCGCCCTTCAGCTTCATTCCTTCCAGTTCATACTTCTTGACGGTAGCTTTTGAAATCACGGAAATCGTCGCGCCGGTATCAACAATAAAATTCAGCGGACGATCCATTGTCGGCAAATGAGCTTCAGCGCTGGCCAGCCCGCCGCTGGTGCTGCGAATAGGGACTTCAACTCCGGTCAATGCACCAAGGTTTTCCACTTTGGGCGCAGCCGCCGCTTCAGGGGTTGCAGCCGGATCGGCAGTTTTGGCTGCCAATTCGCTATCGGTTAGCGGGGTACGATTTAATAACAACTCCTGCGTTTTGTAATCCAGTGTCACAGCGTATTGAGACAAAACTGAAAGGCCGATGTATCCATCGGAGCGTTCGCCTTCCGGAGTGTCTTCAGTGGAATGGACTGTGCGGATATAAATCGGCACAACCTCAATTTTCGCTTCCCCCATCTGAATCGAATCCAGCAGGCCGTACAGAATCGGAAACGTTCCGCTGCCGCCGATGGCGCGGGCGCTGCCGCCTTTGGCTACGGGTTTAACGCCCAAAGCTGTAGCGGTTTTATCCGAAAGCACGGACATGCTGGCGCCGGTGTCTATGACAAAGCGGAACGGCCCTTTGCCGTTGATCATCAGTTTGATGAAGGGGCGATTGTTGACCAGTTCAAAAGGAACCGTGACGACTTCCTTGCCGCTGACACGGTTGATTTTGGTTGTGCCCAGGTAGCGATAAAAATCTATCAAGCCTTTGATTCGCGCGCGGCGTTCGGCGTCCGTCTTGGGAGAAACTTCCAGGAACCGTTGATAGGCATCCGCCGCTTCCGTGTAAAACTCCAGCCGGGAGCAGGCACGGGCAAGCGAAACATAATAATCAGGCTCGTTCGGTTCCAGGGAAATGGCGCGTCTCAAACCGTCGTAAGCGGTCCTTGATCGGTTTTCGAAGTATTCAATCTCTGACAATCCGGCAATCGCCAGCGCCTGTTTTTGATCGAACTTGACGGACGTGTAAAGCGCTTCAATCGAATTGCGGAATTCACCGGAACGCAAAAGCGACGTGCCCAGCAATGCAAACGCGCGCGCATTGAGCGGGTCAGCCGCGATCACTTGCGCCGCCTGCTCGTACGCATCCTGAAGCTTTAACTGCTTTACCAGCGCGAAGCTCAGGCCCAGCCGAGCGTCCTTGTCAGCCTGATCCTTTTCAATCAGATGCCGGTAAATCTTTTCGGCTTCGGTGAAATTGGCGGCGCGCATTTCTTTGTCAGCCCGTTTAAGCGCCTTGCCTCGTGATTCAGCCAGTGCAGGCAAACTCAACGCTACGACCACGGCCATAGCCGCCAGAATAAACGTCAACATCCGGAGAGCGGATTTCATAACAATACCTCCCAAAGAAAGGATGAATGGCGAATTATGCGTGATGAATGTCGCGCCGCCTGAATCAGACGATTGATCATTCATCGTTCAGAATTCATCACTTCAAAATCTCGCCGGTTTTGTTCGACCATAACAGGAGATCAAGTTCGTCGAAATTGATTCTAATATCTGCGGCGAATTTTCTCATCTGCTCCTCAACCGCCAGATACTTTTTTTTCGTGCTGGGTGGATTGGGAGAATCAATCAATCCCAATTCATGCAGCGTTCGCAAAATGTGTTTATCCAGGATCGCGTAACCACAATAACCGATATTGCGCAGATAGTGACTGGCTTCTTTGTAACCGATTCCTTTGATGCCCGGGTTGCGAGCGAAAAAATCCCGCCGCGCTTCGGCGTCGCTGCCAAACGAATCCAGCTTTTCCTTTAACCGCAAATTACATTCGCGCTTCAGATACTTTCGCGTATGAACGATATATCCCGACCGCGCGTGCGGATAACGATGCGCTCCGACCAGCAGATTTTCCAACCTGCGGTGCCCTCCGCTTAGCAAATAGCGTCGAATGCGTTCAATCGAATTCAGCCCCATTCGCGCGCTGGCTCCGGCGGTGAAGATGCAATAGCACAATTCCTCGAACAAGCGCGCATCGTCGCGGATGCGATTGATTTCCGCAAACTCGTCTAGCCGAGCGCGGATTGCGCTTTGCTTTTCGCGGTAACTTTTTTGCATTTCATCAATCATCAAAGGGTTCATCTACGCTTGAGTAATCGCTCCTGATCATTGGTTTGGGATTCAAGTGGGCCGTACGCGCCGCTGGACAAAGGCTTTTTACGTGCTGGCCGTCTTGCCGTCAATCGCACCGGGCTTTTTGACGCAATCGCACCGCTTGCCTAGACTCCGCGCGCAATGCTTATGACCAAAGCAGAAAAAACCTCTGCGCGAATTTTGGCTGCCGGACTTTTGCTGACTGGCAGCATCGCGCTGTCTGGCTGTTCGTCACTGTCTCGCTTCAACAACCGTATGACCGGACTGGTTGCGCCAAACCAGCTTGCGCGTTCGTCTGGCGGAAATTTCGCTACCACAGACAGCTATCTTTCCGCCTTGGAAGTGCCCAGGCCTTCCGAACAAGTTCTGGCCGTCGTCAGGCAGTTGCCAAAAGACGACGCCATGATCTTCATCGGTCCTGATTCTGAACCGCAAACAGAACTGGTTTACCGCACAATCGCTTATTTAAGCTGGCCGCGACAGGTCGGAGCGTTGCATTGCGGCGCAAAAGGTGAGTCGCCAACGCTGCTGTTCAAGCCGCACGAAGACAAACATACTCGCTGGCTGATCTTTTACCGGCGACAGGTTCCAGCCGAAGTACCCATCTTGCCAGGGTCAATTGAACTTGGCAGCCACTTGAAACTGATTCCGGTGCCAGAAACGAAAGAATGGAATTTTTACTGCTCACAATAGCCCTGCTGCTGCTCTTGCTGGCCGGTTTGGGTTTGAGCCTGCTGCTGTTGCCGAAACGCCCAACCAATGCGGCGGAACTTTTCGCGCTTTCCTTTCTGTTCGGCTCTGCAATCATTTCATTGTCGTCGTTCCTGCTTGGCTTTCTGGTTTCCGGCCTCTGGCTTCGTGGAAGCGTGGCATTGCTGTGCGTAGCAATCGGCTTGCTCGGAATCCGGCGGCGAGGCTTGAAACTTCAGTCTGGCAATTTCGATGGCTCAACCAAATGGCTGTTAGCGCTTGCTGCCATGCAAATTGCAATCGTCGCATGGCTAAGTTCTGTGCGCGTGTTGGGTTGGGACGGATTGTTCAATTTTGAGATCAAAGCGCGGCTGGCTTTTCAAAACGGCGGAGTTCTTCCGCTGGAATTCTTTTCCGATCCTTCGCGTTCGTGGACGCTTCAGAGCTACCCGTTGCTATTGCCGCTGACCGAAAGCTGGATGTATTTGTGGCTTGGCCGCGCTGACCAGCATTTGGTCAAATTGCTCTTCCCTTTCTTTTTCGCATCGGCGCTTTGTTTGCTCTGCACAGGCAATCGGCTCTTCAGCCTTCGGTACTGGCAAAGATTCGCACCGCTGCTGCTGGTTTTCACCGTGCCATCATTGCTGATTGGCGACGGCAGCGCGTCTTCAGGTTACGCGGATTTTCCGCTGGCCGTCTTTTACCTGGCGTCGGTCATATATCTGGCGGAATTTTGGCGAACCGGTGAATTTCCAGCATTGCGCTTAGCAGCAGCGCTTGCCGGTGCCGGGTGCTGGCTAAAACAGGAAGGCGCGATTTTATGGTTTTGCGTAATGATTTTGGCCGCAATCAAGCTTATTCAAATTCGCGCAGACTGGCGTAAGTGGACGGAGCTGGCCAAAGCGGCCATTCCGGGTTTGTTGATTATTCTGGGTTGGCAAACCTTTGTGCGGTTGGTCAGCCTGTCAGAAATCAATCAATTTTCACCGCTGAGCTTTGGCACGTTGCGGAGCAATTTGTGGCGAGTGCCGCTAATCACCGAAGCTGTTTTCCGCGAATTGACGAACTGGCGGCACTGGGGAGCGTTGTGGCTGATCGCGCTGGCGGCAATCGTCTGGCTATTCTGGCGAAGGAATCGGTCAGAATCTTTGCTGCCGTTTACAGTTCTGCTGCCGCTGGCTTTTTACGCAAGCATTTACGTTTTCAGCCTCTGGCCTTCGTTCATCACGCACCTGAAATCTTCGTTTCCACGGTTACTGATTCAGCTTTCACTGGTTTCAGTTTGGTGTGTTGCCGCCGCCGCTCAACCATCGCCTTACAACAAACAATTGGACAATCAAACATAGCCGTTCTCTTCAAACCAGCGAACGGCTTTTTCAATGGCAGCTTCAATCGAGCTTTGCGGCAAACCGAGTTCGCGGACGGCTTTTGACGAATCGTAGTACATCGCCTTTCGCGACATCTGCACAGAGTAAAACGACACCTGCGGAGTTTTGCCGAAGTATCTGTCCAGGATCATTTCGTCAACATAGGCGACTGTCAGCGGAATGAAGTGCGGAACGGCGAAACGCGGCGCGGGTTTTCCGGTGACGCTTGAGAGCATTTCCAGCATTTCTTTCAGCGTCAGGTTTCGATTCCCCAAAATATAGCGCTCGCCGGTGCGACCTCGCTGCCAGGCCAGAATGTGGCCGCGAGCGACATCGTCAACATCAATCAAATTTAAGCCGGTATGGACGTAAGCGGGCATTCGGTTTTGCAGAAAACGCAAAATGATCTCGCCAGTCGGTGTGGGCTTCACATCGTGAGCGCCGATGGGCGTCGAAGGATTGACAATCACCACGTCCAAACCATCGCGCGCTGCTTCAAGTGCAGCTTGTTCAGCCAGAAACTTCGATTTTTTGTAATCGCTGACCAAGGCTTCAACCGTCGTCTGGGTTTCTTCGGTCCCGAGTGTGCCGGACGCGGGAACTCCGATAGCGGCGACGGAACTGGTGTGAATGAATCGTTTGACGCGGGCGGTTTTGGCGGCGGCCAGCAGGTTTTTCGTCCCGGTGACATTGGCGCGGTAGATGGCTTCCCGATCTTTCACCCACAAAGAGTAATGGGCTGCGACGTGGAAAACCGCGTCGCAGCCCTGAATTTGTTCGGATAGTTTTTGACTGTCGTCCAGATCCCCCGTCACCGTTTCAATTGGCAACCCAGCGATATTGCGTTGATCGCTGCCAGCACGAACTAATGCCCGGACTTCGTGCCCGTCCGCCAACAGCATTCGCGTCAGATTGCCGCCGATAAAGCCTGTTGCTCCGGTAAGGAAAACTCTCATTGGAGGAGTCGGGAGTCGGGAGTCGGGACTTTTTCCTACCAGCTCCCGTCTACCGACTACTCGCGTCAGATTCCCATAACTTGAACGTGAACTTTGCGGTTGTTGGGTCCGTCGAATTCGGTGAAAAGAATTTGCTGCCAGGTGCCAAGCTTCATTTGGCCGTTTTCAATTGGGATGGAAAGGTTGGGGCCGACAACAATGGCTCGCAAATGGGCATCGGCATTGTGGCGGTCGCAATCGGAAAAAAGCGGATCGTTGTGTTTGTAATACACGTCTTGCGGGATGGTTTTGGCAAACATGTCTTTCACGTCTGCCAGCAAAGCGTCTTGCGTTTCGTTGAGCATAATTCCGGCTGTCGTGTGCAGAGACGAAATTTGCACCATTCCATCCCGAACCGGAGTTTGAGAGACAAATTCTGCAATTTGCTCGGTAATGGGGTTCACTTCGACTCGCTCTTTGGTGCTGACGACCAGCGTGGTAGAAGCGACCTTGTATGTTCCTTCTTTGATTTCAACTTTGGGCTTTACCTCAACCACTGATACCGCTGTGTTTTTCATTTTGTTGTTCTCCTCGTTCCTCTTAGGGGCTCTTGCGGCAGCGGCTGGGAAGCAGCGCCGGAGCCGCGCTTGAATCTAAGGCGCAGACTCTAGGCGAGCGACATGACCAAAGTCAAACTGGAAACTTTTCACCGTAACCCACTTTGGTTATACCAAGTTACACACTTAGGATGACTTGTAGACTTTCCCGCAAAGCGTTGATCACTGGCTTTATGTTCGCCAGAAACCTGACGGATGCCACTGGTCGCCGAAGCATTGCTGCGGCCAGCCGCCAGGGGTTCATTTTTCCGGAAGCTTCAGCCGCTTCATTGAAATCTGGCAACGCATGCTCAGCTTCATCCGAAATCACGCGAACCGCCGCAGCCGGGAAACCCAGTTCCGCGGACACACGCAAAATGCCGAAACTTTCCATATCAACCGCCATTGCTTGCTGGCTTTTGCCCAATCGCAGCTTGTCTGTGGCGTCGGTAATAATCCGGCTGACGGTGATTCCTGTTCCGCGAAATGCACGAAGCGAAGACGGCTGCAAAGCTTCGTGCAGCGATTCGCCAAGATAGCTGTCGCAGGAAATTCTCTGCTGCGTTTGACCGTCCCGGCAAAGATCGTAAATGACAACGTCGCCAGCTTTCAGTTTCGGGTCAAGCCCGCCCGCCAACCCGACGATAATCAAAGCTTCGTAGTCGTTGGTTTTCAGGTGATCTTTGAGCCATTCGGCAAAGCCGCGCGCGCCCATTCCGCATTGCAGAACGGTAACATTGCGATTGCCGAAAAGCCCTTGGCAAATTTTGAAGCCGGATTCTGTTGATGAAGCCGTTTGGCTGAGCAAGTTGACCGCCGTTTTGAATTCAATATCAACGGCTGTGACCAAACACAGGCTGGCGCGATTGGGTTCGGCTGTCATTTCGACGGCAAGCCTCGTTGCGAAATCCAGTTCAGCAGGTTTCCACGAATCACTGCATGGCTGGGGCTTAGTTCCGAGGCTTTTGCGCATCCGGCCAACATCACCGCCACACGAAGTTCATCGAAAAACCGTTGAAAAAACGTTTCGACGCCTTCAATTCCTCCCTGCGCATAAGCCCGCAAAACCGGCAGCGCTACGCCGACCAACTTTGCCCCCAGCGCCAGAGACTTTGCCGCTTGCAACCCGGTGCGAATTCCCCCTGAAGCAATCAGGTTCAAACCCAGCCCACGCAACTCACAAACGCTGGCCGCGGTCGGCACGCCCCAATCCCAAAAAGCTTCGCCCAAATGGCGTTGCGCACGGTTGCGCAAGGTTTCAACCGCCACCCATGAAGTTCCGCCTGCGCCTGAAACGTCCACCCAACCAGCGCCAACCGATGCCAGTTTTGCGCCACTTTCACGCGCAAATCCGCAGCCGGTTTCTTTAACAATAATCGGCAGCGGCGATTCAGCAATCAGCCGTTCGATGGTTTCCAGTGAAGCCCGAAAATCCTGATCGCCTTGTTCCTGAATCACTTCCATCGCCGTGTTCAAATGAACGCACATCGCGTCGGCACCAATTTCTTGCCCCAAGTGAATGACTTCGGCTGTTGTCATTTCTCGCGCCTGAGCAATTCCGATGTTGCCGAACAACAGCAAATCCGGCGCAACATCGCGAACCTGAAACGTGCTGGCGACTTCGGGATAACGCAACATCACTCGCTGAGAACCCACGCCGAAACCAATGCCCAGCCGGTCGGCCAGCACAGCAATTTCCCGGTTGAAAACACCGACTTCTTCAACGCCGCCGGTCATTCCAGTAATGATCAGTGGATAGCGCAGCCGCTTGCCCAAAACCTCTATGCTCAGATCAATTTCTTCCAGCGAAGTTTCTGTCAACGGCTGGTGAATGAGCTCTACGTCTTCCAGCAGCGTGGTTTTGTTTCGGAATTCGACTTCCTGATGGGCGCAAAGCTCAAAGTGGCTGAGTTTGCGGCGAACAATGGTGGTGATTTCGTTTGAAACAGTCATCAGTTAAAACGGCTTCTTGCTTGAAACGGCAGCTTCAAGTTAAGTTTGCTTTGTCAGTAAACAAATCTGGGAAGCATCAAGCGCGATTATAGAGGCGAGCCTTAGCGTGCGTAAACTCAAGCCAAATTCACGGCTGTTGGGTACCATTTACACTGGAAATTCTTATGGCTGAAAAATCAAAAGCTGAAAAAGAAATTGGCAAACTTCGGCGGCAAATCAACGAGCACGATTACAGTTATTACGTTTTGAATTCGCCAACGATTGCAGACGTCGAATACGACGCGCTAATGCGAACACTGAAAGAACTTGAGGCTAAGCATCCGGAACTGATAACTCCGGACAGCCCCACGCAGCGAGTTTCCGGCCAGCTTGCAGAAGGCTTTGAAGAGTATTTCCACAAACGCCCAATGCTGTCGCTGGACAACAGCTACAGCATAGAAGATTTGCGCGACTGGGCGCGTCGCTGTGAAAAGCTGGCGGAAGGTCGCCGGTTTGATTTTATCTGCGAATTGAAAATTGATGGCTTGTCCCTGTCCCTGATTTATGAAAATGGCTTGCTGGCTCGCGCCGTCACACGCGGCGATGGGACTCGTGGAGAAGTTGTCACCAACAATGCCAAGACAATCCGTTCTGTTCCACTTCGCATTCAAACCGACCGAACCGAAGAGATTGAAGTGCGCGGCGAAGTGTATCTGCCACACGAAGCGTTTGAGCGCGTCAACCGTGAACGCGCCGAACAGGAATTACCGACCTTTGCCAATCCGCGCAACGCTGCTTCCGGTGCAATGCGGCAACTGGATCCGCAAGCCGTTTATGATCGGCGACTGGACATTTTCTGCTATCAATTGTTATTCGATGGTCAACCCGCGTTTCCGACACACGGTGAATCTTTGGAGTGGATGGACAAGCATGGGCTGAAGGTAAACAAAGAAAAGTGCCATTGCCGCACCATCGAAGAAGTCATTGAGTATTGCAACAGTTGGGAAACCAAACGTGACGAACTGAAATACGAAACTGATGGAATTGTTGTCAAAGTCAATCAGGTCGCAATACAGGACGAACTGGGCTGGACGTCCAAATCGCCTCGCTGGGCGATTGCGTACAAATTCCCTGCTCGCCAGGCTTCAACGCAATTGCTGGATGTAATTTATCAGGTTGGCCGCACCGGAGCCGTCACGCCTGTCGCGGTGCTTGACCCGGTGTTGCTGGCCGGAACGACGGTGGCGCGCGCCAGCCTGCATAACTCCGAAGAAATGGTCAGGCTCGGCGTCAAACGCGGAGATTTTGTCTTCATCGAAAAAAGCGGCGAAATCATCCCTCAAGTCGTCAAGGTCATCACGGAACGCCGCACCGGCAAAGAAACAGATTTTAAGTTTCCGACCGAATGCCCAATCTGCCAAACGCCTTTGATAAAGCCAGAAGGCGAAGCAGTGACGCGCTGTCCCAATACGGATTGCCCCGCTAAGCTGAGAGCCGGATTGCTGCACTTTTCTGCTCGTAGAGCTATGCGAATCGAAGGGCTGGGAGAAGCTTTGGTTGAACAACTGACATTGCCACAACCTCAACGTGGCAAAAAAGGCGAAGCAATTTTGGGCGAGGACGGGTCGCCTGTCCTGTTGCCGCCGCTCGCCAAAAGCGTGGCCGATTTGTATTTGTTAGCTGAGAAAAAAGACCAATTGCTGGCGCTGGAACGCATGGGGAGTAAGTCTGTTGATAACTTGCTGGCGCAGATCGAGGCAAGCAAGGAGGCGGGACTAGCTAGACTGATTTATGGACTTGGCATCCGCCATGTGGGCGAACGCACCGCGGCAATTCTGGCAACTCAATACGGCAGCATGGAAAAACTGGCGGCTGCTTCGGTTGAAGAACTTTCCGCCGTTTACGAAGTCGGAACGGTTGTCGCCGCCTCAATTCACGATTGGTTCAATCAAGCTCGCAATCAAGAACTGATTCAACGGCTAAAATCTGCTGGCGTCAAAATGGACGCTGCCCGAGGAACGACTGAAGCCGTGCCCAGAGTTTTTGAAGGAAAAACTTTTGTGATTACAGGGACCTTGCCAACGATGAAACGAGAAGATGCAAAAGAATTCATTGAAGCGCGGGGAGGCCGAGTGTCCAGTTCAGTAAGCAAGAAGACGGATTTCGTTTTAGCCGGTTCCGACCCTGGCTCTAAGTTGACCAAGGCCCAGGAGTTGAAATTAAGAATTCTGGATGAGGAAGAGTTTTTACAGCTTGTACAGTAGCCCCTTAAGAATCCCCAGTCGCGGCAAAATTTCCGTACCAATCTGGATTTTTTTCTCAAAAGCCTTGTAGAACCAGCTTTCAATTTCTCCTGTAAGTTATTAAAAACACGAGATTTAATAAAAATCCGAGAATCTGGATATTTTTTCTTAGTCCTATTGCCAAAACATCGCTCGGCGAGTATATTCCTATCCAACTAGCAGCGGTAAATACCCTAATGGCTGAGGACGCTGCTGAATCGGGGCACCGAAAGGGGCCCCATAAATTTTTTAGGGATCACGTTTTTAGTATTTGACCCGCACTCGATAACTCAGCACAGCTTCTCCATCTTTCGCAATCGGAACATTGAACCTTGCGGCAAACGCTGCAGTTTTTTCCGCTGGAAAACTGGAATTGAGAATTTCCCAGTCGCCGCCGATGGGTTCGTTGACCACAACGGTCACGGCCTCTTCCTTGTGATTCCGGATTCTGATTTCATAGGCGTATTCGAACACCCGACGAGCAATGTTATTGTAATCCGTCTGCTTTCGTTCCGCGACGACATCAAAAGCATCACCAAGTTTGATTTTGACCGCTTCGTCTTTCGGAGTGTGATCAATCCGGTCTTCCCCAACAAACTGCTGAGCTCCTGTACTGTCGGCCTTGTACACGCGAACGATTCCGGCTGGCCCAAGCCATTTTCTTTCCCATTCTTAAAGCTGACATAAACGCCGACTTTCTCTTTAATGGATTCGCCCGGATTGTTGTAGCCCTGAAAATAATAAGACTGCCCATTGACGACCAATTCTTTCTTGATGCCAAAATCTGCCGCCGAAAGCAGGCTGATCTGCTTCGTTTCATTGTTTTTGATCGTGGCTTTTCGTTGCAGCGTGTACAGGTGATATTCAAAAAACGCCTGTTCCTGAAACTGCGGTTGAGCCGCACCAGCCGCAGCCATTTCCATC
>CAYLJQ010000184.1:0-10860 GCA_964383955.1 uncultured Heliomicrobium sp.
GTACCGCAAGCGCGGCTTTCTAACCTTTTCTGTTCCGTTTGCCTGAAGAACCGGCAATTCTTTTTTCGCCATAATCTGAAAACTTGAATTGAATTTGCCTGAATTGAATCTGGATGAAGTCGCAGCCAGAATTCGACCGCGCACCATACTTACCACCATCATCTAAGAGCGGCAACCGATAATTGCTACAAGGCATGAATTTTGATGAAGAAAGCCGGTTGGAACAAATCAAATTGGGTCAGCTTGATGCCGAACGGCATCGGCCAGGTGAAGCCAAATCACTATCTGGACATGGCGAAAATCGTCTGGCGCAATCGGGACCAGTTGCCCTTTGCCTGGCGCATTTTGACGAAAGGCGTTTGTGACGGTTGCGCGCTGGGCACGGCGGGCATTCACGATTTCACAATGGACGGTGTGCATCTGTGCATGGTTCGGTTGGAGCTGATGCGGCTGAACACCGCGCCCGCTTTGGATGTAAAGCTGCTGGATGACGCCGAACGGCTTTCTCGAATGTCGGCAACCGAACTGCGCGAACTTGGCCGGTTGCCTTATCCGATGTTGCGGCGAAAATGGGAAACAGGATTTCGGCGAATCAGTTGGGATGACGCCTTGAACTTAGCGGCTTCGCGGCTGAAAGAAATTGATCCGCAGCGAATCGCGTTTTACCTGACTTCGCGCGGACTGACGAACGAATCGTATTACGTCGCCCAAAAGGTTGCGCGCTTCCTGGGCACAAACAACGTGGATAATTCCGCGCGCATTTGCCACGCGCCTTCGACCGTGGCGATGAAACAATCCATCGGCGTGGCGGCATCGACGGTTTCCTACAAAGACTGGATCGGCACGGACTTGCTGGTCTTTTTCGGCAGCAACACGCCGAACAACCAGCCGGTGACGACCAAATACATTTACTACGCCAAACAGCAGGGAACGCGCGTCGTTGTCATTAACCCTTACCGCGAACCGGGCTTGGAGCGATACTGGATTCCTTCGGTGACGGAAAGCGCGTTGTTCGGGACAAAACTGGCCGACGATTTTTTCCAGGTTCACACCGGCGGCGACAAAGCTTTCATTGCCGGAGTGCTGAAGCATCTGATTGAAAACAACTGGACGGACAACGACTTCATCGCCCGGCACACCACGGGCTTCGAAGAGTTAAAAGCCAGTTTGCAGGATCAATCGTGGGAATTGCTGGAAGCTGCATCCGGCGCAAGCCGCGAAGAAATGCTGCGCTTTGCCCGGTTGCTGGCCGAAGCGAAGACCGCGATTTTCGTCTGGTCCATGGGCATCACCCAGCATGCCGACGGAGTTTCAAACGTCCGCTCCATCGTTGATCTGGCGTTGTCGCGCGGCTTCATCGGCAAACCGAAAGCAGGACTTGTTCCCATTCGAGGTCATTCCGGCGTCCAAGGCGGAGCCGAAGTCGGATGCGTGCCGAATCAGTTTCCCGGCGGCGTGGCGGTTGACGAAGCCGGGGCGGAGAAGATGCGTGAGCTGTGGGAATTTGAAGTTCCAACCGAGCGTGGATTAAACGCCGTCCAGATGATCGAAGCCGCGCACGAAGGCCAACTGGATTGGTTTTACATCAGTGGCGGCAATTTTCTGGAAACACTTCCCGAACCGGATTTTGTGCGCGAAGCCATCGCCCGCGTCCCGGTTCGCATTCATCAGGACATTGTTTTAAGCCCGCAAATGTTTGTCGAACCGTCGGATACGGTTTTGCTGCTGCCCGCGCAAACTCGTTACGAACAGCGCGGCGGAGGAACGGAAACTTCGACCGAGCGGCGCATTCTGTTCAGCCCGGAAATTCCAGGCCGCCGCATCGGCGAAGCCAAAGCCGAATGGGAAATCCCAGTGCTGATTGCCGAACGCGCCAAGCCGGAGTTGGCAATGCGGATTCACTTTGACGACGGACAAGCGATTCGCAACGAAATTGCCTGCACAGTTCCGACTTACGACGGCATTCAACACCTGCGAAAAACTGGCGACCAGATTCAATGGGGAGGCGAACGGCTGTGCGAAACCAGCGACGCCAGCGGAAAGAGCACGCCGAAGTTTGCCACGCCTGACAGTCGCGCGAAGTTTTCAACCATCGAAATTCAACCGGAAGCGAGCGACGGTAAACTGCGGCTTTCGACTCGGCGAGGCAAACAGTTCAACAGCATGATTCAAAACCGCCGCGATCCACTGAACGGCGCCGTGCGCGAAGACGTGTTGATGAACGAGGCTGACGCCGCCCGCTTCGGAATTGCCGATGGCGATTCGATCCTTCTGCGTGGCGAAGCCGGTGAATTACAAGGCTGCTGCCGCTTCGCTCCAATTGCACCGGGCAATGTGCAGGTTCATTGGCCGGAAGGCAATGTGTTGGTCAAACGCGGTGTGTGCGATCCCGAATGCGGCATCCCGGATTACAATTCGCTGGTCGAAATCGAACGAGCATGAACACGAAGCTTTTCAGCATTGGTCACAGCAATGCCAGCATCGAAAAATTCCTGTCTTTGCTGAAACAGCATGAAATTGGTTTGCTGGCTGACGTGCGCAGTCAGCCGTATAGCCGCTACAATCCGCACTTTGGACGCGAAGCGTTGAAGCAGGCCGTGCTGGCCGGTGGCATCAAGTATGTTTTTCTGGGAGATCGGATCGGAGGCAAACCGGCGGATTCGTCTTTGTTGTTGCCCAATGGAAAAGTGGATTACGACAAACTCTCGGCGACAGAAGTGTTTCGAAAAGGGATTGATCAGTTGTTGCAACTAGCCGATACCGACACCGTCAGCTTCATGTGTGCCGAAGCGGATTATAAACATTGTCATCGTTACTGGCTGATTACGCGAGCTTTGGTTGAACGCGGTATCGAAGTTCGACACATCTTACATTCTGGAGAAACGGTTGGTTCGGTGGCGGCAGATTTTGAGCCTGCGCAACCGAGCCTTTTCTGAAAAACGAATGAGCGATTTGAAACACGTAGTGATTTACACGGACGGCGCATGTTCCGGGAATCCGGGGCCTGGCGGATATGGTGTGGTGATGCTTCATGGGGAACACCGCAAAGAATTGTCGGGCGGATTTCGCCGGACAACCAACAACCGAATGGAACTGCTTGGCGCGATTGAAGGCTTGCGCGCGCTCAAAGACCGCTGCTCGGTCAAACTGCACACCGATTCGCAATACGTGGTCAATGCGATTGAGAAAGGCTGGGCTGCCAAATGGAAAGCGAATGGCTGGATGCGCAACAAAAAAGACAAAGCCATCAACCCCGATCTGTGGGAACAGTTGTTGACGCTTTGCAAGCAGCACAAAGTGGAGTTCGTCTGGGTCAGAGGCCATTCCGGCAACATTGAAAACGAACGCTGCGACGTGTTGGCCGTTGCCGCCGCTCAGCAGCGTAATCTACCAGCCGATGAAATTTATGAGCGTGAGAATCGGTAGCAAATTCTTTCTGCTTTGCCACGTTTTCAGGCGTCGCTACGCGACGCGGAAATCCATTGTGACGTTTTGCAGGCCGTGAAACGACCTGCCTAAATTCAACCGTCACTCTGTGACGAAAACGACGATTGCTACTTTTTTTCGTAAGCGATGATTAGCGCCAGATCGTCTTTGCCGGTTTGTTTCAGCCCGTGGGAACTGCCGGGGCGAGTCAGAATGGCATCGCCTGCTTTGACGGGGAATTCGTTGCCGTTCATCTGCATCACGCCGGTGCCGCTGAGGATGTAATACACCTCGTCTTCTTTTTGCAGGTGATAGCCGATGGCTGCGCCAGGATGCAGCACACGTTTGCGGAAGATTTGTTTGAAGTCTGTGGCTTTTTCAAAGAAGTTGTAGCCCGTCGAACGTCCAGGTCCGCTGTGCGGAGCCGCTCCGGTTTTGGCAACTTGTTCGTCGCGTTCGTGAATATAGCCCTCTTGCTTGGCCTGTTGAGCTTGCGCCGCCGCCTTTGTCTGATTCGTAGCCGCCAATTGCCATCCGGCCAAACCGCCGATCATCAACAACAAAACTGCCAACAAAATTCTTTTCATCACAAATTTCCTCTCTTCAGTTCTTCAGCCAGGTATTCACTTGCTCGCCACGAAACCGCTGCGATGGAAAGCGTGCAGTTCTTTTCGGGGCAGGAAACGAACGAAGCGCCATCCACGACGAACAGGTTTTTGACTTCGTGCGCCTGGTTGAATTTGTTCAGCACAGAAGTTTTCGGATCATTCCCCATTCGCGCGGTGCCGACTTCGTGCGTGGCATCGCCCGGCGGAGGCGGCAAGGTTCGCGTGTAAGGGATAATCTCGGCTCCGGCAGCGCGCAGCAATTCTTCGGCGTTGTCGTAAATCAGTTGCGCCATTTTCAATTCGTTGTCGCCCCACTTCGCATGGAATCGAAGCTGCGGAATGCCGTAGCGATCTTTCAATCCGTTCGGGTCAATCTCGCAGTAATTGTCGAAATACGGCAGGCATTCGCCGAAGCCCGCCATTGACACTCTGGCCGGAGCCACGTCACGGACTTGTTTTTTGTAATCAGCGCCGAATCCCGCGAAGCGTTTGGCGTGGCCGGGAAAAATGCCAGTGCCGCTGTTGGGTTGAAACTGCCAGCCGCGCAAGGCGGAGATTTTTCGACCGCCCGGAATGTTTGTGTGGCGGGGAACGTAGACGTGTCCGCCGCCGGAACCGTCGTCGTTCATCACCTCAGATCCTTTCATCGCCGGAATGTACCCGCTGATCATTCCGGCTTTGAAGTTGTCCATAATGTAATGGCCAAGCACGCCCGAAGCGTTTGCCAACCCTTTTTCGTGATGGCGCGTTTTGGAATTCAGCAAAATGCGCGTTGAAGCCATCGCTCCCGCGCCAATGACGACGACTTTGGCGCGCGCTTCGTAGGTGAGTTTGTTTTTGGTGTCTACGAATTCGACGCCGCGCGCTTTGCCGGTTTTTGGATCCAGCAACACGCGATGCACAGCGGCACCTGTTCGCAGGGTGAAATTCTTTCGCCCAACAAGTTTCGGGATGACGGAATCAAGAGTTGAAAAACGCGAAGCCGTCGAACAGCCGTAATCGCAGTTGCCGCAGAAATGACAAGGCGAACGGCCTTCGCGCGGTTTTAGGATGATCGCCTTGCGAATGGGAATGATTGGGATGCCAATCTTTTTGCCGCCTTTGACCAGTTGTGCTTCGCCACAGCGCGGTGCAGGCGACGGCGCATGAAAGTTTCCGTCCGGCGTGACCGCCAAACCTTCGCGCGTGCCAAACACGCCCATAAACTCTTCTGCTTTGTCGTAATACGGGGCAAGGTCTTCGTATGAAATTGGCCAGTCTTCGCCTATGCCGTCTTGCCCAATGTCTTTGTATGATGACTTGGGCTTCATATCCCATTCGGACATTCGCAAACTGACGCGCGCCCAGGTGTTGGTGCGGCCTCCGACGGCGTGAATGCGCGTCCAGTGAAAATCAGTGCCGGGCGCAGTGGCGTATCGGTCTTTGTACGGATGAACGTAAAGGTGTTCGGTGTACGCCGACACTTTCCACAGTCCGTCGTACTGCCCAGGTTTGCCCAAACCGCGAAACGGCATGTCGTAAGGATAGGAATGTTCAGTGTGAAAGATCGTGTTTCGATCCCATTTGGGGCCGATTTCCAGCAGCAAAACATTCAGTCCTTTGTTGACCAGCACATTGGCGGCAATGCCTCCGGCGGCGCCGGAACCAACGATGATTGCGTCGTAAAGAGTCTTCAACTGTGCCATGTATTTCGGAAATCAAGTTTGAATTTGAAAGCAAAAGGGACAGGCAGAATAGCATGCCTTGCTTCTGCCTGTCCCTGTTTGGAGCGCCGAAAAAGCGTTGCCAGCGGTTAGAACGTCAGCTTCAAGCCAAGCTGAATGTTCCGCGCAGGCGCAGCGCCGTTGATCGTTCCGTAAGACGCGTTGTTGGCGTCTGTGTTCGGATTGTTCAGGTTTACCATGTTCCAGGCGTTGAAGAAATCTCCCTGGAATTGCATGCCAACTTTCTCCGTCACCGAAAACCGTTTGCGCAGCGAAAGATCCCACAGATGACGGCCTGGCCCTTGAATCACGCCTACGCCCGCCGTGCCACGACGTTCATTAGGCGGATTCGCAAACGCAGCTTTGTTGAACCATTCGGTCAAGGTCTGAGGGCCTTCAATAGGTTGCCCGGTGGCGTCGGCGCGCCGTCCACCAATGGAGCTATTGCCCGTTGGTGTTAGGTACGGACCAGTCTGTCTGCGTGTAATGCCGCTCACTTCCCATCCGCCCAAGCTGTTTTTCAGCCAGGCGCTGGATTTGCGGAAGAAAGGCAGGCGGTAGGTGTAGGTGGTAACGAAGATGTGACGGCGGTCGAAACTGGTCGGGCCGTAGTTGAAACCACGATTGAACGGGTCTTCCGGGTTGTCGCCGTTGCCGCTGGAATCGCCCAGCGCTTTCGAGAAGGTATAGCTGACCGTGAAGCTCAAATCGCCTTTGCGTTTGGTCGCGTAAAGCTGCAAGGAGTTGTAATTCGAGTTTGAATCGCTCAGCCGCATGCGGATGGACGAAAAGCCTTTGTACGGACGCAGAGTATTCACCGCCGCGCGTTGCGCCGTCGGCAACGCCGCGTTGGCGCGCAATGCGTCAAACGACGCCTGGTTGATGTCGGGCTGCCGCAGCAAGTGACGGCTCTGGTTGCCGACGTAGGCGGCTTCGCCAAAAATGCCCCAGGGCAATTCGCGCTGCACGCTCAATGAATAGCTCATTGTGTAAGGCAGCACCAGATTCGGATCAATCGTCTGGATTTCGGCAAACGGCGCGGCTGCCGAAGCGGCTCCGCCACGAATGTTCGACAAATTGCCGTTCTGGAACTGCGCGCTGTCAGTGAACGGCGGAATGTTGACCGAAGAGAAAATGATGTTTCCTTCAGGTTTGTCGTAAGACAGGCTGAACCCGCCACGAATCGCCATCTTGTTGTCTTCTCTGGGCGAAAACGCGAACCCGATGCGCGGCATGAACACATCCTGAATATCGTACAGCCCGCGCGGAGCGCCGGAAGGCACGGAAAGCACCACTGCGTCGCGGCCATTGGGAACGCGTCCCAATTCGTCCTGGGGAACGCCACTTCCCGCGATGATCAATCCGTTGTAGCGATTGCCGCCCTTGCTGGTGTCAATTGTCCCGTTCAGGTTGACCGTCACCGCCTTCGACGGATCGTACAGCGCCGGGTCGAAGTTCACGATGTTGTTGGATTGCGTGTACGTTGGACTGACGTGCGCGTAACGCACGCCCAAATCCAGGCTGAGTTTGCGGTTTACGCGCCAGCTATCGTTGGCGTAAGCCTCAAACTGCGAAAAGCGGAAAAACCCAATCGGGTCAATGCTGAATTCCTGATAGGTGTTGAAATTGCCCAGCAAGGCATCGCCCATTGCCTGGCCTGTCGAATTCGGATTTCCGCTTGGGTTAAACGTAACGTTGCCTGTGTACAGCGAACGACCGTTTTGGTCCTTACGGTTGCGAACGTATTGCACGCCTGTTTTGATGGTGTGCGAACCGCGAATCCAGGACAGATTATCGCTGAACGCAATGTCGGTCGTGGGCGACAACAACGAAGCGGCAGCTCCGCTGAAGGTCGCAAAACCCGCCACATTTGTGTTCGGGATACTGTCTTCAAAACGTCCGCCGCCCGTGAACAATTGCGGGTACGCGAAGCCATAGGTCGAACGCTTCCACAATTCGCCGACCGGCGGAATGCGCTGGCCGTTCCAGGAGGAATTGGCTTTTACGTCATTGATCAGGTTTGGTCTGATCATCCAGGTGTATCCAACCTGATAGCTGGGACTGGGACGATTGCGCAGCGTCGGGATTGTCGGCAGTTGCGAATCAATGAAGGTGCCAAACGGCGCAATCAACACATAATCGTCGTTCAGATAACGGCCATACAGGGAATGCCGTTCGTTAAAGCGATAGTCCAGCCGGAGAATGTCCTGGCGGACGTTGAACGGATTCGGTTCTTGATAAACGGCGTTGTTCGCGGTTGGCGTGTCCACATACGAAACGGCGCGCGCTTCCATTGCCGTGAAAACGTTGGCGATGGCTCTGCCGTCTGCGGAAATTCGATTTGTCGGAATGATATTGCCGGCGAAACATCCCGTGCGGATTGCCTGTGTCGTCACCACGCCGCCCGTGATCACGGGCGCGACGCAGGTGTTCGCCGGATTGTTCGGATCGCGCAGCACGCCGTCATCCGCTGTGCCCACAACGCCGTCTGCCCCACGCAAACGGAAAGAAAGATCGCCCAAGCGCTCTGCGCGCGTGGGGATCGAACGACCGGTCGAAGCGGTAAAGCGGCGTATCTTTTTCCATTCCTGGCCGCCAAAGAAGAAAAACTTGTCTTTGATAATCGGCCCGCCGAAGCTCCAGCCGAAATCGTTGTAGCGCAGCGAAGGTTTGGCAATTTCAACCGCGCGCGCTTTGTTGAAGAAGTTGTTGGCGTCCAGCTTGTCGTTGCGCAGAAACTCAAACGCGCTTCCATGAAACTTGTTGGTGCCACTGCGTGTGACGACGTTGATCGAAGCGCCCGAATTACGGCCAACGTCGGAAGAAGCGTTTGACGTGCGGACGCTGACTTCCTGAATGAAATCAATGCCGACGTTGTTGATCTGGCTGTTGTTGCTGCCCGAATCCAGATTGAAGCCGCCGTCCACGGTCAGCAAATTGGTGTTGCCGCGGTTGCCGTTGATCGGCTGGTTGACGCCCAGGTCGGTCATCAGCGCCAGCGGATCGTCGGTCAGCAACGGCGCGCCGGGAATCAGCGTAGTCAATTGCAAATAGTTGCGCCCGTTCAGCGCCAGTTCCTGCACCTGCGCCTGGTCAATTACGCGTGAAACTTCGCCTGTGATTGAATTGACCGTTTCGCCTGCGGTGGCGGTAATTTCGACGGTTTCAGTGACAGCGCCCGCTTCCAGCACAAAATCAATGGTCAGGCGTCCGTCGGCCACCAGGTTGTGACCGGATTTGTTGAGTTTCTTAAAACCCGAGTATTCAACCGAAATGGCATAACCGCCAATCGGCAAATTGGTGACGACGTAATACCCATTCGGGTCTGTCGTGGCGGTGCGGGCTTGTTGGGTTGCCACGTGATTGATTTTCACTGTCGCACCCGGAATCGCCGCTCCGTTGGAATCGGTGACAGTTCCGGAAATGCGTCCGGTGATGGTTTGCGCCGCTGCGAACTGGCCTGTGCCAAGGATCAACAGCAGGGCAGCGATCGCGATGATTCTGCGATACATATCAGTCCTCCTAAGTTGGGCAAAATAGATGGAATAGGAATCAGGTTCGTTGAACAGATTCCTAAGCAGTTGATTCAAAATTTACCCAGCAAAGCCAATTGGAAGTCGCGCTGTGGTTGCGCGCGTCCTTGAAAATAAGAGTTCTGATCGTGAAGTTGTCAGATCGAAACCGGCGCGGCCTGATTGGCAACGCGCCGTTTTTCCAAATGCTTGATTTCCCGCACAGCGTCTGTGGTCATTTGCATGCGATACGCCGCTGCCAGAGCGGGCAGCCAGATCGTCGTCAGCCAGGCCAGTTCAATGAAACCGCGAATGAAAATTCTGGCTTCCGGATGCAATCCTGGAGTGATGGCTCCCACCAGCACAATCGTCGAACGCGACAGGGCGTAGAGCGTGATTAACATCAGCACTTTGGACAGCAGTCCGCCGCCCATTCGAATTGCCATCCGGTGCAGCAAAACACTGACGGCGGAAATAATCGCCAACAGAATCAAACCGCTTTGTTGCAAATACCGGCCAGCCGGATACGACGAATGCGCTTCCGTCAGGCCTTCGCGAAACGTCAGCAGCGCAATCAATACCGCGGCAATCGTTCCCATCAGCAAGTAATCGCGCCGTTCGATTTCAAATCCCAAACCCACGCGGTGATAGGCCACGCACATGGCCGCCACGCCAAACAACAACGCCACATTGGCCGGAACAATCGCCAGATGCTGGCACAAACCGCGCAAGGATCGGTCGTATTCCGACCAAAACAGCCCTATCCAGGGACCTTCCAAAACCATTCTGACAACTGACATGCCTGCGTTGGCGGCCATGGCCAGCCAGGCCAAATGCAACAAAGGCGTTTTGCGATATTCGCGCGCAATTTCCAGCGTCAGCATCAGGGCGATGGCGAAGGCGATGATCGAAACCGAATTCCGGAAGCTTTGCGCCAGCCCGCGATAGTGCGGCCACCAATTGAAATTCGCGGCAAGATGAGCCAACACAATCAGCGCCATCTGCGGGATCAGCGCCCACAAAATCACTTTTGGTGTTAATCGAGTTGCCAGCATAAATTTCAGCGCTTTCATTCCAAGCGATCCACACTATTCAAAACAGATTTTTCCGCTGACTCGAATCAGGTTTGCTCCTGTGTCGCCGCACATCACGGTTGCGAACGAAGTCAGCCGTTCCAAAAAGGGTTCCCAGTTTTCGGTCGTCACAAAATCCAGTTTGCTTTCCGGCGTTGTCAGCGCAGCCGCGCGCAATGCCTTGCTGGCGGTTTGCGCACCGCACATCGGCGCCAGAACGGCTTCCAGGAAATTCAGCCGCGCTTGCACTTCGTGCGACTGGTTGTCCGCAACCAAAGGCATTTCCTGTTTGATTCGCGCAAACACCGCGCGCAATCCGTCGTGCAACTGCTGATCCTGTAGCGCAAAAACACCGCGCAGGATTTCGCCGGACGAGCGCAACGCCCCAGTGGTTTGAGACATTTGCTCGTACAATTCCCAGCAGCGAAAACAGCCGATCAAATGCGCTTCGATTTGGTCGCGTGTTTGATCGTCCGCCATCCCTTCGACGTAATCGTTCCAATCCTTTTCGGTAAATCCGTGAATCATAATTTCATCC
>CAYLJQ010000185.1:0-10796 GCA_964383955.1 uncultured Heliomicrobium sp.
TAATCCGGTTCATGTAAGCCTCCAAGGGTGAACAGTTCAGGGCACCAGCGAAACCGCACAGCGCTGCGATTTCGTCAAAAAACGAAAGCTTGCGCTATTCGGTCAAAAACCAAAGCATGTACTTTCAAATAAACAATTTATGCGTTTCGGAATGCTTTGCCGGGAATGGCATGGTCACCACTACCGTTTGTCAGATGGTCAACGGCAAAGCTTGGCCGAGAAATAACTGTGGCTTCGCTTTGGCAAGCCACAGTAGTCACGCGAAGGGCAGGGTTGTCAATGAATCAAGTGAGATGGAAACGAAGAGTAAAACTCAGAATGAATAACGCCTTGACTAAGAAAGAGCATCCGCCAACAGGAGTTTCCGACGCCGCCACATCGCTCGACGCAACAAAGCGGTCATTCTCCAAAATCCACCAAGCCATGCTGCACGGCATATCTGACAAGTTCAGCGTTGGTCTTCATCTTCATTTTCAGCAGCAACCGCGTTCGATAAGTGCTGACAGTTTTAACGCTCAAAGCCATTTCTTCGGCAATCTGACCAATCGTTTTCCCTTGCGCGATCTTTCGCAGGACCTGGAACTCGCGCTCCGATAAACGCTCCGGCGAAGGCCGTGGAGAGTCTGATCCGATTTCCGCGACCAGTTGTTCCGCCAGCGTTGAGCTGATGTATTTACCGCCATTGATCACTTTGCGCAAAGCGCCAACCAGCTCTTCCGGCGCGCTTTCCTTGGTCAGGTAGCCCGCAGCGCCGAGTTTCAAAGCTCGCAGCGCAAATTGATCTTCGGGATGCATGCTGAGAATCAAAATTGGCAATTTCGGGTGAGCAACTTTTGCTTCCTGTAATACCGCCAACCCGTTCTTGTCCGGCATGGTGATGTCGAGTACGACAACGTCGCAACCATTTTTTTCAATCAATTCCAGAACTTCATGGCCGTTTTTGGCTTCGGCGACAACTTCGAAATCCTGTTCGTCATTGATAATTTGTCGCAACCCGCGTCGCACTACCGCGTGATCATCTGCAATAAGGATCTTATACATTGACATTTTTAGAAGGCATGTTCGTGCCCAGACTTCAAATAAAAAAATTGTGCCAGACTAACTGACTGGTTAAGCCGACCGTTTGTACCTGTGTGCAGCGAAATCAAACCAGAAAGTAATACTGCCATTTCTGAGCAAACAACATTGACCCAAAATCTAATTTTCACCCGCTTCGTGAGAAATAAGCTCTGTCCGTCCTGCACCCAGAAACTACTTGTCCAGCCAAGATAAATCACTAACAATTTGCGTCGCTGATCGAGGTGGCGGGCTAAGGATACTAGATTTATAAAAATAGCAAAATGTCTGTGAGTCTCTTTGCGCCGCCGGGAGAAAAATTTTCCGCAACGAAATGCCGGATTTGCTAATCTGCGGCGGCATCACTCTAAGCTTTTATTTTTCATAAATATCCCTGGGACATACTCGCACGTTCATTAACACGATTTGGCCAAAGCTCAACTGAAGGCCTACAGTTCACATCATGAATGCTCAAAAGCCTGAACAATCCAAACTGGCGCTGGCGATGACGCTTGGCGGCGTTATGTCTTCCAACATTATTGGCGGAATTATCGTCGGTTACGTAATGGACAAATGGCTGGGCACAGGCCCTTGGTTAATTGTCACAGGAATCTGTCTGGGCACAATCGGTGCGTTGGCTGGGCTGTATCGAATCACTTCCCGGCTGAACGAAAAATAATTTCAAGGCAAATGTATGCAAAAACTGCTGCTAATCAGTCTGATTTCCACCTTGCTGGCATTTCCGCTTTTCACATTGTCGGAGAACCAATCCGCCGACATCGAACAACCGGTGAAACTGGTGAATGGCTATCCGCAATTTCAACTGCACGGCCAGCCTTTTTTCGCGCACAGCACGGCATTCTTTTATAACCGCATCCCGCGCGACGAATGGGCGAAGTCTTTGGTCAAGCTGAAGGAAATGGGCATCAACACCGTTGATCTGTACATTGCCTGGAACTGGCATGAACCCGAAGAAGGCAAACTGGATTTCGACGGCCATTCCAACCCGCGACGCGACGTTAAGGGTTTGATGGACATGATTGCCGAGATGGGATTTGCGGTTATCGTTCGGCCAGGACCGGTAATCCTAAACGAATGGCGTAACGGTGGGTACCCAGACTGGCTGTTGGCCAAACCGGAATTCCAAATGAATCAAACCGCGCGGCTGGACGGCCATTACCCACCTCTGGCTGGGGTCAGTTCCTCGAACTCCGAAGAAGCCAGCAAGCAGTGGATGGCCAATGAATCCCACATGCGCTACACGCGGCGCTGGTTTGCCGACGTGATGCGCGAAGTTCTGAAAGACCGACAAGCGGCATCCAACAATTCGGGGGGCGGCAACGTCATCGCCATCCAGCTTGACGACGATCAGGCAATCAACCGCACAAACTACAATGGTCCGATTTTCTGGAAGTATATGACCGCCCTGGCTGGATTTCTGCGCGAAGCTGGCGCGACCGTTCCGGTATACATCAACCCCACGGACATGCGCGTTTCAGCCGCCGGAGCGCCGTACAACATCGGCGCGATGGGCCAATGGTATTTCAACTTCGGAACTGACGCCGCGCTGCGCTGGGAAGACACTGCAACCTTGCAGTTTTACACCGAAACGCTGAAAACCCAGCCGCACTTTCCCCCGATGATCATCGAATATCAGGCTGGATGGTACGGCAACGGCGAAGATAGTTACGCCAAAGTTGCAGACCCAACAAACACATTGCTTTCATCGCGGGTAATGATCGGCCATGGATTGCGCGGCCTGAATTACTTCCCTGTTCAAGACACGCTTTATCCCGCCGGGTATGAAGTTCCCTGGGCAAACCATTACTACACTTGGGAATCGGCTTTGAATCTGGCGCGGGATGAACGTCCGCGAGCCGCCGCCGTTCATCGCAACGGCAGGTTGATTGCCGGACTTGGCAGTGAACTCGCCGCCGCGCACAAAGCCGCCGACTTGGGTTTGGTTTACCCGATCAGTTCTTTTGAGCATACGGCCTTGGCAAACCTGACGCGCGAAGATGTTTTGCGAATCTCCCGCGCGCAATTGCAGATTCAGCAGTTCTGCCAGCTCAACCAGATTTCCGTTGAATATCTGGACTTGGAGTTTCAGCCGCTGGAATTGCTGAAACGGCATAAAGCGATTCTGCTGCCGACCTTTGACGATGAAGCATTGAAGAAAACTTCGGCAACCGGCCGCGAAGAAATTACGGCAGCGAACGAAGAACGACAGAGAGATAGAGGGACGGAGGGACGAAGAGACAAGCTGACGTTGTCAGTTGAAGCACAGAGGAAGTTGCTGGAGTTTGTGAAAGCGGGCGGAATTTTGGTTTGTACACCTTCCCTGCCGACAGGAGCGGGATTGAACGAATTGAAAGCCGAACCGCTGGCTTCGCGCGTGATCATCGTGCCGGATTTTTGGCGGAATCTCCCAACAGAACCTGCCAAAACCACGCGGGAAGAAGTAGTTACAAGTGTGCAATCGGCGACCGTGGAATTCGTCAGCCGCCTGTCCCGACTGGGCATCAATCGTCGAGTCAAGGCTCGCGTGACCAAGGTCGGTGACCGAACAATCGCCGCAGCATCCGCAGGCGCAAGCGTGGAGCCGGATTTGATTGCCACGCAGTTGGTCCCAGACGACAGCAAACAAACATTCGGCTTCATCAGCCTGGCGAATTTTGACGACAAACGCACGATGCGGGTCAGTTTGAATGTGGCCGATCCGGCTTCCAGCGGCAGGCTGGAACTGCCCGAACTCAGTTTGCGCGCGCGCGATGCCTTGATGTTGCCGCTACGATTGCCGCTGGGACCAAACGGCGAGGAAGTAACTTACGCCACGGCAGAATTGACCAAACGCGAATTGGCGAACGGCAAAATCCATCTGCGCTTTTATGCGCCTGATGCCGCCGAAGTCGTTTTGAATTTGCCGCACGCTCCAGCGGGAACAGTGACGATTGACGGGCAGCCAGCAATTTCCGGCTACGACGCTACCAGCAAACGATTGACGATCAAGCTGGTAGAGCCTCGCCGCCGTGCCAATTCAGACGATGCGGACGAATTGGCCGGTCGCCGCCCGCACGAACTGGATGTTGAAATCATTTACGAACGGAACCTGCCGGAACTGATCGTTCAAACGACGAAGCTGATCATCGGCGAAACGAATCAGGTGGCGGTTGAACTTTCCAACCGCACGGCTGCCGCAGCCGTGCGCGGAAAGTTGCAACTGAATGTCGCTCGCCTGTTTCGACACGAACAGTTCACCCAGGACATCGAACTTGCGCCAGGAGCAATGAAGACTTTCACCTTCGCGGTGCCCATCGGCAAACTTGCTGCCGCCGACGATCAAGCCACGGTGCAAGCTACGTTCACCGCCAATGCACGGCAACTCAATTCGCCGACCACAACCGCCGAAATTCTGCCGCGCTTTTCCTGGCAAATTTTCCCCAAAGTTTCCATACCGCTTCGTGCCGACACTTCACTCCTCATCAATACGCCGCTGCTTTTACCCAGCGACGCCAATGCGACTTCCGCACAATTCAGTTTGCGAACCGGCAACAATACCGGCCAACGGATTGCGCTTCGGCGCGACGCTTTGCTGCTAAGCGCTCCAGCCCTGAGCCTTTCGCCGGACGAAGAAATGCAGAGCACGCTGACCTTCAATTTTCCGCCAGGTACGAAATCGGCGCTTCATCCATTCAACATCACACTCAGCGATGGAGTTTTAACCGAAACGGCAAAGATCAATTTGCTGGCTCTGCGAAAAGGTGAAGCCGTGGCTTTCAGCTACGACATTGACCGCGATGGTTTTGACGATTACGTGCTGGAAAATGAATTTCTGCGCCTGGTCGTTTCGCCACGAGCCGGAGCGCGAGCCTTTGCGCTGATCAACAAACGAACGGGCGCGAACGTGTTTACCAGCGTAGGCGGTTTACGCGACAAGTTTGTCGAACTTGATCCGGCAGATCCAACTCGGAACGCTCGTCGCAAACGCGGAATGTACGGCAGCTTCAACCGCGAATATTCTGCGGAAATCCTGGCCGGAATGGGCGCACAAGCGGTGCTGAAACTTACTTATGAAGCGCCGGACGTTTACCCGGCTGGCGCACGCATCGAACGCACGATCACATTGAAAGCCAACGAAGAATTTTTCACCGTGGATTACCGCGTGACGCCGAAAACTGCCGATGGGAAGCAAGCTTTTTGGTCGGCAAGTTCCATCGTCATCGGCGACCCGTCGAATCAAAGCCGCAGGCTGGTTGCAGCAAATGGAGCTTTCGACTTTGCAGCGACAAAAACACGCGCCTTGAATGGCGGCTGGCTGGCTGCGGCGGTGGATGCGCAAAACACGTTCGGCGTTTTCTGGCGAGAAGCCGAAACCGAAACCGCAGAAGTGGAAATGAAAGACTTTTCTTCACTGGTCAACCTGAAGTTCAAACCATTTGCTTCGGCAACCGCGCATGAATACCGGCTGGTCTTTTACTTCGGCGCACTTCCGCCGGAACGGCTGGCGGCTGAGCGCGTGCGGGCATTGGGCGAAAGGTGAAGCGCCCCGTAGTACTCAGCCGCTTTCAGCTTCAGTCAAAACCTAACGCCAGAATTGCAAGCGGTTTGTAAGGAACCGTTCTTACTTCGCCGCCGTAATAGGCATTTATTGAACGGTAAGATCGCAGATAACGCGGCTTTATTGGCCCAGTTTCACTGTTGACGTAAGTTTAATGACATTCGATTCCCTAAATTCAAAATGCTCAAGTGCCGACTTTCATCCTTTCTCGGTTAGCGTACTGTGGCGAGATTGCATTCGTCATACGATAACGGCTAAACCGCCACATTTTTCTCATTACATCGCAACCATCAAATAACGATTTCGCGCTATTTTCCATAACTTACCGGGTAGCCGATGTTGGCATATCCGTTGCAGATTCGATTGATTGGCGGCGCTAACAGCCGCCACGAGAAGGAGGCTTATGAAAATCAATTTGTTGAATACCTTGCGTCGCGTTCGAGATCAGCGAGAAAGCGGTCTGCTGCGCGACGTTAAAGTAACTGTCACGGTCGCCGGTTTGGCGCTCTCTTTGCTGACCGGTGTGTTTTTAACCACGCATCAGAGCCATGCGCAAAGCCTTGCGAATACTGCTGGCAATCACGCCATCACGCGCGATGCGGACAAGAACGATCCAAAGAAAACCAACGTCAATGGAGTTGCGCTTGTCACCAGCTTCGCGCCCATCGTCAAACAGGCCAAACTTGCCGTTGTCAGCATTGCGGCTACCAAAGTTGTCAAAGCCAATAACGGCGACGAAGGTCTGTCGCCCTTTTTTGACGACCCAAGGTTTCGCGAGTTTTTCGGTCAAAGAGGCCAATCGGGCAAGCCGCGCCAACAGCGTGAACAAGGCCTGGGTTCCGGTGTGATTGTCGGCACGGACGGTTACATTCTGACCAACAATCACGTTATTGAAGGCGCAAGCGACATCCGCGTTCTCACTTCCGACAAAAGCGAACTGAAAGCGCAGGTGGTTGGCGCTGATCCCAAAACCGACATCGCAGTGATCAAAGTCGAAGCCAAAAATCTGCCGACTTTAGCTTTTGCCGATTCGGCGGAAGTTCAGGTAGGCGACATTGCGCTGGCCATCGGTAATCCGTTTGGTGTTGGCCAGACAGTAACGATGGGCATCATCAGCGCCACGGGACGCGGCAACCTGGGCATTGAAGACTACGAAGACTTCATTCAAACCGATGCAGCCATCAACCCTGGCAATTCTGGCGGCGCGTTGATCAACGCCAACGGCGATTTGATCGGCATTAACACGGCGATTTTGTCTCGCGCAGGCGGCAACCAAGGCGTTGGCTTTGCTGTGCCTGCCAACCTGGCAAAAACCGTCATGAATCAGTTGCTCAAAAATGGCAAAGTCGTTCGTGGTTACATGGGCGTGATGATTCAGCCGGTGACATCGCAACTTGCCAAGGCGTTCAACCTGCCAAATGCCAGCGGCGCGCTGGTTGGCGAAGTCACGTCTGATGGCCCTGCGGCGAAAGCTGGCCTTGCTCAAGGCGACGTCATCACCGAACTCAATGGCGTGCGCGTGGATGACAGCCGCGAGCTTCGGCTGAAAATCAGTCAACTTGCTCCTGGCGAAACGGTCAAGTTGAAAGTCGTGCGCGACAGCAACTCTCGTGACGTCAACATCACGCTTGGCGAACTGCCGGGTGAAAAAGAGACTGCCAGTAACGACAAACCGGAAAACGATTCGCCGTATGGCGTGTCGGTTGAAAACCTGACACCACAAATTGCGCGTCAGCTAAAACTGTCTGCCAACATCAGCGGCGTGGTTGTCACTGAAGTCCAGGATGGAAGCCGCGCGGATGAAGCAGGATTGCAACGCGGCGACGTGATTCAGCAAGTCAGCCGTCAGACGATTACCAACGTCAATGAGTTTGACCGGGCGATGAAACAAGCGGCTGGCAAACCTGCCGTGTTGTTGGTGAATCGCAACGGCCATACCAACTTTGTCGTTCTCCCATCGCAATAACGACTCCCCTTAACACTAACCTTCAGGGCTTCGTTGAGTTCAATTTCAACGAAGCCCTGTTTGCTGTTCTGCTTATGAGTCTGCCTGCCAATAATCTAAATCCAAGCCATTGCCCGTCGACGTAGGTACTGACACAAGAGCCAAAAGACAGCTTTTTCAAGAGATTTATCACGTTCGACCGGCTGGAAAAGGGATTTCCAAACGTGTAGCTTATGGCCTTCCCCCTGGCACAAAATATAAAGAGGTATTCAATGAGAAGGAGTTTGGAGTTTTTATTGCTACGTTCAAGGGGAAATTTTTGGTCGCGCGGCACGATGTTAACGCTGCTGCTTTGCGTTTTTTCTGTTGGAGTTTTTAGCCAGCAAGCTCAGATTCGCAATCAAATTCGCGTGACGACTCAGGATGAAGCCGGACAGCCAGTCGCTGGCGTCACAATCCAGATCAAAAACAAAACCAACGTGCTTTCTACAGCCACCAGCAATGAAAAAGGTGAAGCCATCGTCACCAATTTCGCGCCGGGCAATTACGAAATCACTGTTTCCAAAGACGGTTTTCAGCCGCGCACACAAACCAAAGTCGAAGTCAGCAACGGGATGGAAGTAGACATCAAGTTTGTGATGATCGCGCAGATTTCTGTTAAGGACCAAGTCAACGTCACCGCCACCACTACGGACAATCCGCCGGAACAAACGTCTTCAACGCCGCTGGAATTGCAGCGCGTGACAATGCGCGAACTGCCGATGCCGACCAATTCGCTCAAAGATGCGCTGCCGCTGCTGCCTGGCGTTGTGCGTTCTCAGCAAGGCGAAATCAAAATTTCCGGCACGGGCGAAAATCGCAGCGCGTTTATCGTCAATTCTGCCGACGTGACCGATCCTGCAACCGGACAGTTCGGCATGACGGTTCCGGTGGACAGCGTCGAAACCATCAATGTTTTCAAAACGCCTTATCTGGCCCAGTACGGACGATTCACCGCCGGAGTCGTTTCTGTGGAAACGCGGCGCGGCAGCAACAAATGGAACTTCGAACTGAACGACCCGTTTCCGGAATTTCGTTTCCTGAACGGCCATTTGCGAGGTTTGCGCGACGCGACACCTCGCATTGTGTTCAACGGCCCGCTGATCAAAGACCGCTTGTTCCTTTCCCAGGGAACCGAATACACCATCGCCAAGCGCGCCGTGCAGACGCTGGAATATCCAAACAAGGAAACGATTTCTGAATCGGTCAATTCGTTCACGCAAATGGATTACATTTTGTCCGGCACGCATACGCTGACCGGCACGTTTCACCTGGCTCCGCGCAAAGACAAGTTTCACGGTCTGGATTTTTTCAATCGTCGCGAAGTGACTCCGAACTTCAGCGGCAAGGATTACACCGGAACGCTGATTGACCGGTTGACGTTGGGAACAAACCTGCTGGAAAGCCTGGTTTCAGTGAAAGACTATTCGGCGAATGTTTGGGGGCAGGGCGTCCAGGAAATGACGCTGACGCCGCTGGGCAATCGAGGAAATTACTTCAGCGAACAGGATCGCAAAGCTACACGCGTTGAATGGATGGAAACCTTGTCGCTGCAACCGATTCGAAATATCGGTTCGCACAACCTGAAGTTCGGCAGCATCATTGCGCGCACCACCAATCGCGGAGAATTCGTGGCGCGCCCTGTCAACATCCGTGATGTGAACAACAATCTGCTGCAACGAATTGAATTTGTCAGCGGCTCGCCGTTCGATTTGACCGATCTGGAAACGCACTTTTTCGGGCAGGATCATTGGGTCATCACACCGAAAATGGCCGTAGACCTTGGCCTCAGATTCGAGAGGCAACGCATTACGGATACCGTGCGTTTGGCTCCGCGCCTGGGGTTGGCCTGGACGCCCTTCAGCAATCAAAAAACCGTATTTCGCGCCGGAGCTGGTTTGTTTTACGACCGCGTTCCCTTGGGCGTTTACGCCTTCGACAAATATCCCGAACAACTGCTTACCAGCTACGCAGCAGATGGAAGCGTCATCGGCATCCCGCGCCGTTTTGCCAATGTCACCGGCGTAGCTGAAAACAACAATCCGTTTTTGTTTGGCGGAACCAGCATTGGCAACTTTTCGCCTTATAGCGCGACGTGGAATGTCGAGCTTGAGCATGCCTTTGCGCGGTACTTGAAGTTGCGCGTCAATTATTTGACCAGCGATTCCAAAGGCGTCGTGACGGTTCAACCGGGTGTTGTGCAGGGGCAGGATGCGTTGGTTTTGAATGGAAATGGCCGATCCAGGTATCGCCAGTTTGAAATCACTGGCAAGCTAAGCTGGGGCGAGCAAAAACAGAATTTGTTTCTGTCTTACGTCAACAGCAGCACGCGCGGGAACGTCAACGAATTCAACACCTACATCGGCAACTTCCCGTTTCCGGTTGTGCGCCAGGATCAATACGCGCGTTTAGGCGCTGATTTGCCGCACCGATTTCTGGGCTGGGGAACATTTCAATTGCCGTGGAAGTTGCGCTATTCGCCGATTGTCGAATTTCGTAGCGGTTTTCCTTACTCTGAAGTGGATGCCACGCAGCAATATGTGGGCGAACCGAATCGCTTGCGGTTTCCAAAGTTCTTTTCCTTCGACAGTAAAATCTCGCGCGATTTTCAGATCAGTCCGAAATACGCGTTCCGCTTTGCGATCAGCGGTTTCAACCTGACCAATCACTTCAATCCGCTGGATGTTCGCCGCAATGTGACTGACCCGCAAAACGGAGTGTTTTTTGGCAATAACCAGCGATTCTTCCGGCTGGATTTCGACGTGATCTTTTAACCATCTTCTTCATCCACAAGGCTCACGGAAACAGCAAGCACATTGTTTTCGTGAGCTTATTGGATGCCTGTTTTCGGACTTATGACCTTGATCGCCGCCGCCTGCTTCGCCCGCCACCACTAACACTCCTTCCGGCGGACTTGACCGTTGACCAAGTCACATCTGCCGCCGTATGAGACAGTGCTCCCAAACACAATCCTAAAAACCCTGCCCACAGATAATTTTTATCAGCCTGGCCATACAGTGAAAACAAATCACCTTTGAGCGAATTGAATTCCGCCGTCCAGGTAGTTTGCATACCGTGAATGTAGGTGTGGCGCAGATAAAGCAGCGTTGCTCCGACCAGCGCAAACATCAATGTAAAGTAGACAATGCGAATGACAGTTCCCAGCACAGGTCCATGCGAAAGCACGGAACGATGAGG
>CAYLJQ010000186.1:0-10722 GCA_964383955.1 uncultured Heliomicrobium sp.
CATCTGCAATAACCTGACCGACAGTGATCCCTGCCGATTTTGTGCCAGCCCAACCCGCGACCGCTCCATCATCTGTATCGTTGAAGAGCCGCACAATTTAGTAGCCGTCGAAAAGACACGCGAATACCACGGCCAATATCACGTGCTGCACGGAGCGCTATCGCCAATTCGTGGCATCGGGCCGGAAGAATTGCGAATCAGGAATTTGCTGGAGCGGTTGCGTCCGGACGAATCCGGGGAAAGCGTAGTCAAGGAAATCATCATGGCCACCAACCCAAACACCGAAGGCGAAGCGACGGCCAATTATCTAGGCAGGTTGCTGAAACCGCTGGGCTTTCGTGTAACTCGCATTGCTATGGGCCTGCCCGTCGGCAGCGATCTGGATTACGCCGACGAAGTGACCATGCACAAAGCGCTGCTGAACCGCCACGAAGTCTAATTTCACAAATCCATGCAGGAAAAAGATTACGCTGCCGAATACCTGGCTCTGAAAGCCGCCAACGATCAACTGCGTGAACGCGGCAAACAGTGGTTGCTGGACACAATGACTCAGCTTTGCGCTGACGCCAATCGCAACTTGATGACACAACCCGGCCAAACCGGCATTCAAACCGGCAGTCAGCCGTGGCAATTCAAAGTTGATAACACAACAATGGATGGCGAACGCTTTGGCGCCCGGTATCGGTATAAAACGTTAACTGTAGAAGTTGGCTGGCCGCGCTTGCCTGAACACGGATTTCTGACTGACAACGCCTTGGCTCGTGCGCGGGTGAGCTTAAGCCAAAACACCATGCTTCAGCCACAAGTGATCGCCGAACTAGTGTTTAAGAAGTCCAGAAGCGGCGAACCTATGTGGTTCACCTGGGAAAACAAAATTCTCGGCGAACAAATCACCGCAACTCGTTTGAGCAAATATCTAGAGATTGTCCTTGCCGATTGATAGCAGAAATCTTGTGAACCCCATCAAAGCTGGAATTGTGTACTTCGCGCTCGTTTTCGCAGCAGGCTTTTTGCTCGGACCAATTCGTGTGCTTTGGGCGGTACCGCGCTTTGGAACAAGAATTTCTGAACTGATGGAGTTTCCAATCATGCTCGGCGTCATCATTCTTGCCGCCCGTTGGATCGTTCGTCATTTCAAAATCCCTTTCACTTCTTCCAGCCGACTTGGCGTGGGCGTTGTAGCCTTGTTACTACTATTGGTTGCTGAATTTACTGTTGGCTTATGGTTGAGAGGTATTTCGGTCAGTCAGTATTTTGCAAACCTGGATCCGGTAGCCGGAACAGTTTATTACTTGATGCTTCTGGGGTTTGCCCTCATGCCGCTGATCGTAAGTCGAAAGTAGGCCACATTTACTCAGCCCAAACCGCCTAATTCTTTACGTAAATCCTGCTGCCTATTTCTTTACATCTCGATGGGTTACACGCGAGCGAAATCCATTGCGATTCAGGTGTTGATTCAGAGCGTTGGCGACAGCAACTGAACGATGTTTGCCGCCGGTGCAGCCGATGGCGACAGTGACGTAGCTTTTACCTTCGCGCTGATACAGCGGCATCAGGTAATCCAGCATGTCATTAAAGCGGCGAGTGGTTTCGACGGCTTCTTCGATTTTTTCCAGATATTCAATGACCGGCTGGTCGTTGCCAGTCAGCTCACGAAGTTCCGGCACAAAGAAGGGATTGGGCAGGAAACGAACATCGAACAGCAGATCGGCATCCAGCGGAACTCCATATTTGAACCCAAAGCTGAGGATTGTAATGTCGGTTTGCTTTTCCGTGCTTTCAGGCGCGAAGCGCGTTTTCAGCCAAGAGCGCAAGCTGTGGACGTTATGGTCGGAAGTATCAATGACGACATCGGCAACGGCGCGGATCGGTTCCAGGCGTTTGCGCTCTTCGGTGATGGATTCCAGCACCCGGCCATCGCCAAGCGGATGCGGGCGGCGGGTTTCGCTATAGCGGCGCTGCAGCGCGGCATCGCTGGCTTCCAAAAACAGCACCGTCGTTTCCAGATCGCCGCGCGCGCGAAGTTGCGCATAAACCTGCGGAAAGTCTTTTACAAATTCACCATCCCGGATGTTCAAGCCAAGCGCTGCACGGGTGACGCCAAACTCCTTGCGTTCAAATAGTTGAATAAAGCTGGGGATCAACTGCACCGGCAGATTGTCCACGCAGAAATATCCCAGGTCTTCAAAAACGTTCATCGCCGAAGACATGCCCGATCCGCTTAATCCGGTGATGATGATGAGTTGAGGAATCATTCTCGGTAGTCGGTAGTCGGTAGTCGGTAGCTGGTAGCCGGTAGTCGGCTAATTGACCGACCACCGATTACCGTCAACCAAAAAACCTATTACGGTTCGATCAATCCGTAATTTCCGTCTTTTCGTTTGTAAAGCACGCCGATCCGCTCGGTTTCGGCATCACGAAAGACCAGAAACTGATCGGTAGACTCTTCGACTTTCAGCACGGCTTCTTCCGGAGTCATGGGTTTGATGGAATAACGACGTGAGCGAATGATGCGCGGCGCTTCTTTTTCCAGTTCAGCGGGAGGCACGGGGCTTGGCGCAATGCTTTTGGCCGGCTTGGCGTGATGTGAGCGGTCAATGATTTTGCCTTTGAGCTTGACGACCTGCTTGTGCAGCTTGTCAATCGCCTGCAAGGACGAAGCGTACATATCGGTCGTGTCGGCTTTGCTGGTCAATGCATGGTCTTGCCAATTGACGACAATTTCAGCAACGTTTCGATGATGTTTCCCGACAGTTAAAATGACGTGTGCCTGAGTTGCTCCATTCAGCAGCGTGTTCAGCTTTTTAAAATGATCGTTGATGTGCTTTTTGATGGCCGGAGAGATGGTGAAGTTTCTTGCTGTATATTCAATTTTCATCTTTATCTCCTTATCAGTATAAAAATCGCTGAGTGCTAATCCTCAATTCAGCGAATGTGTCATTCACTTCCAGCAAAGTATTATCAAACAACTTGTCGCCGTTCGCGTGAACCGGCGATCTTCATCTGGTCGCGGTATTTTGCAACCGTGCGGCGCGAAAGCTTTTGACCTTCCCGGGCCAGAATTTCCGCAATCTGGTCATCGGTCAGCGGCGAGCGCGTGTCTTCGGCTTCAATCATCTTTTTGATTTTGAGTTTGATGATTCGGGTCGAAACTTCTTCGCCGTCGTCGTTGGTCATGCCTTCGGTGAAAAAGCGGCGAAGCTCAATCACGCCTTGTGGGGTGTGGGCGTACTTCCCATTGACGACGCGGGAAACAGTGGAAAGATGCATGCCGATGTCTTCGGAAATATCCTTCAACATCATTGGCTTGATGTATTCGATGCCTTTGTCCAGAAAGTCGCGCTGGCGTTCAACGATGCGCTCGCAAACTTTGTAAATCGTCTGTTTGCGATGCTCAATGTTTTTCAGCAAATCAACCGCTGAACGGAATTTGTCTTTGATGTAATCGCGCGTTTCTTTTGAAGTTTCCTTGTTTTCCAGCATCTGCCGGTATTGGCGATTTATGCGAAGCTGCGGCAAGCCGTCGTCGTTAAAACGAATGATGTAATCGTCGTCGAACTTTTCAATATAAACTTCTGGCTCGACGTAATGAGTCGAAGGCGGCGCGTATTTGCGGCCGGGTTTCGGCTCCAATTGGCGAATCAGCTTCATTTCCTGCGCAATGTTTTCAACTGTTACGCCAAGTTCTTTCGCCAGTTCCGGCCATTTGTGATGCTGTAACTTCTGGAAATGATCGCGGATGAGCACCGCCGCCAATCGCTCGCCATATCCAAAATAGTTCAGTTGAATCAGCAGGCATTCCTGCAGATTGCGCGCGCCAACCCCGGTCGGGTCTAGTTGCTGGACGATTTCCAGCGCCTTTTCCATTGTTTCGGCTGACCAGTCACCGAACTGGGCAATTTCTTCCAGCGGCGAATCCACAAATCCGTCATCGGTCATATTGCCGATGATTGCTTCGGCAGCAGCCTGAACTTCCGGCGAAGTAATTGTCAGCCGCAATTGCCAGTTCAGATATTCCGACAGATTCGTCCCCGAAGACAAAAACTGTTCAAATCCGGGCTTGTCCTCTCCGCCGACTTCGGTTTCGCGCGTGCGGTAGCCGGGATCAAGATATTCTTCAAAGGTGGAGCCAAAATCAATTTCATTGAACGAATCGCGGTCACCAATTTCAGCTTCACGGGCTTCACCGCCATCAAACTCCATTGCTTCGCCCATAGGCTGGCTTGCAGGCATTTCCCCGGCGGCTGCGTTGAAATCTCCGTTGTCGGAAAAGGATTCGGGTTGCGAATAGGAACCGTTAAGATCAAAAGACTCGTAACTACTAAGCGGATTTTCAGGCACTTCAGCCGAGGCAGTTTGCTGCGCCGTGGGCGTTTCGGTGTATTCCGCGTTGGCCATATCTGCCGGAATGGCAATTTCCTCCGGCGCTAATTCTTCCAGAACAGGATTTTCCGCCATTTGTTGCGTGACCAGGTCGCTGAGTTCCAGTTTGGTCATCTGCAACATCTCAATCCGCTGGCGCAGTTGCGGAGTCAGCACCAGCCGCTGAGATAATTGGGCGCTTAATGTTGGTTTGAACGACATAACTCTTCAGGTATTAAGTGGCAGATTACAGGTGACAGGTCATGCGGTTAAAGGTGCAAAACTAAAGCCTATAACCAGACACCAATAACCTGCTCACATTCTAAACTTTTCTCCCAGATACACTCTTCTAACTTCCTGATCTTCGGTCAAATCGCTTGGAGTTCCCGATCGGAACAGCTTCCCTTCGCTGATAATGTATGCGCGATCTGTGATTTCCAAAGCTTCGCGAACATTGTGATCCGTGATCAGAATTCCGATCCCGCGCGAACGCAATCGCGCAATGATCTGTTGAATATCGTCAATTGCAATCGGGTCAATTCCCGCAAACGGCTCATCCAGCAAAACGAATTTTGGTTCAAGCGTCAGCATGCGCGCGATTTCAGTTCGACGCCGTTCACCGCCCGACAGAGCATATCCTTTATTGCGGCGAACGTGACTCAAATGAAATTCTTCAATCAACTCTTCCAGGCGTTCCTGTCGCTGTTCACGCGTCAGTTCCAGCGTTTCCAGAATCGCCAGAATGTTTTGCTCAACCGTCAACTTGCGAAAGATCGAAGCCTCCTGCGGCAGATAGCTAATCCCCCGCCGCGCGCGTTTGTACAGAGGCAACCGGGTGATTTCTTCATCTCCCAGCCAGACGCGTCCTTCGTCAGGTTCTTCCAGTCCAACGACCATGTAAAACGTAGTCGTTTTCCCGGCTCCGTTTGGCCCTAGCAACCCAACAATTTCACCCGTACGAACAATAACCGAAACATCGTTGACTACGCAGCGGCGGCGATAAGATTTTTTCAAATTCTCGGCACGCAAAGCACCGATGCTTGCGGCAGAATCCGTCGGAGGTGAGATTTGGCCAGCGTGTTTGATCTCCGGATCAACCGTCTCGCTTACCATTTCAATTCCTCCTGCATCAGAAACTTATCCATTAAATACTAACCGAAAACTTGTCTGGAAACTGCGCTGAACTTCGCGTTGATCTACGCCCTGAAGAATCGGATGGGGGTGACCGGCAACGGCTCAGTTTTGCCCATTTTGGATGCGATGAGTGGTCCTAACACGCTTTTTGCTGCCGCTCTCACTACCGGCTTCGATCCTAGCATCGCGTAAATGCAGAGTCAATTTTTCGCTCTTTGTTACCGCTTCGCGCTCTTTATCTTCCACAACTGCCAGTTTTCCAGCCGCCGCGGTCAAAATCGCAGTGTCCGTTGCAGCCGTATAAACCACCTGATCGCCGGTCGCGCGGCGTTGCGGTTGTGTCACCACAACGTTGTTGGAAGCCGTCAACTGAACCAGTTTGTGTTGCTCATCCATTAGGGCATCCGCAACAGCGGCATCAATCTGATCAGTTCCCTGTTTAACTTTCACAGAGCCTTCATAATGAGCCGTGCGGTTTGTGTCGGTGTAGACAATTTTGTCTGCTGTGGCGAAAACCGGAACCACTTCTTTGCGGTTTTTCTCGACCTCGCGCTCGAAATCGTAAAACGCCGATTGCGCATTGCCCCAGGCCGTCAGCATCCGTTCCCCATTGTCCAGTTCCATGTTGTCTGAACGAATAAAATCATTGTCCTGCCAGGCTCTGACATTGCCCGTGTAACGCGCCACGCCTTCGTTATGTTTTACCGCAGCGCGGTCAGAAGCGATTGTCACCGGAGCTTTGTCTTTTTTGAATGGAGCCGCGCCGCCAGTTTTTTCGCGGCTGTAATACGTCGAGCGCACTTTGCCGCGCAGAAAGCTTTCGCTGGTTTCAATATTGGCGTCAATTTCGTCGGCATTCGCCCGCGAATTTGAATCCCACAGCAGCGGTTTGCCGCGTAGCGCCACCATTTGATTCGATGCGGTGTACACGGCGCGTTCCGCCGTTGCATTGCGGTCAGAAACTTTGGAGCCTTCAGGCAGGCGTTCGACAAATTTTGCGCCGCCTTCCACCGTCAGGTCATCAATGTCTTGAGTCTGTTCGATCAAATTAGCCGTCAGCTTTTTTCCTGTCACGGTTCGCTTTGACCGTTTACTTTTTTGCTCCATCGGCTGGAATTCGGCCACTGCGTTGCCGTCAGCCAGGAACGTTTTGATCGCATTCCCTTTGGGAAAAAAGTCAGCGGTAAATTTGGCCGCATTCAATTGTTGGCGGTCGGATTTTGGCTTCAGAGTTTTCGGCGTGATGGTCAGAATGGCGTTACCAGTGGCTTCAGCGCGAGCCATGCTGACGCCATCTTCCCGAAAAGCGGCGTTGACAGCATCGGCTTCGATCACACGTTCGGAAACTTCTTTTGCATTCGCAGCGCCTTCAATTGCTTCGATCTTCATCGTCGTTCGCCCCTGCGTCACAACGGATTGCAGCAAGCTTTCTTTTTCCCCCGGCGTGTAAAAGGCTTCAATCTTTTCGGCGATGATTTCGCGCGGCGAGTCTTTTTCCAGCGACTTGGCGCGCGCTGCGCCTGTGGCAACTGCCTGTTTCAAGTGCTGCGCTTCGTCAAAGAAAAAATCCATATCGCGCGCCTGCAACTCAGAAGTTTTCGTCTTCTCGTGAGACTTCATATAAGAATTCCCGCGCATTTCCACACGTTCCAGCTTTTTGGCTTGGACGTTGACAATACCGGTTATCAAATCGGCGCGGGCGAACTTTTCGCCTTGTGTGACTGTGGCGTTGCCTTCAAATTTTGCGATTCCCTGGGTTTCCGCGTAACTGGCTTTTTCGCTGCGCATTTCGACGGGCGGAGCATTTTTCTTTTTGGGATCAGACGGCGTGGCAACAATGCGCGAATCTTTCAGCAAATTCAGCACATGCTCTTTGGCATAAAGCTGCGCTCCAAACGACGAACCGCTGATTTCTCCGTGTTTGAATTGCACGGCGACATCCGTGCTGGCGATTTCGGATTTCTGGTCGTAATTCAACCGCTCCGTAGTGACTTGCAAACCATCACTGCTGTTAACGATGACGTTGGTTTCAAATGTGACCAGGTTTTGATCCGGCGTGTAAGCTCCGCGTTCCGAAGTAATTCGCACGGATTTCTGCTTGCCGTCTTTTTCAGTTTCGCCGAGCGCTGTCAGATCAACTTTTTCCATTTCGTGCCGCCCGTCGTCATAAGCGGTGTCCACAGCAGCGCGCAGCCGGTACTTCTCGTGTCCATGTTCATCCATCATCACGCGTTCGTAACCTTCGACGCGCGAAGTGACATTGGCTTTGAGTTTGGCTTCGGCTTTGATCGGTCCCGGAGGAACAGGACGCCGCCGCGCGCGAATGAAGGCTGAAACAATAATGGCAATCGTCGCCACCAAAAGCAGCAATGAAAGCGCGCGCCCTATCGCAGGAAGTTTCTCTTTCAGCATAAAATGATAACTGCACCTCTCAAAATGATGGCCGGATTATAGCATCTGCAATGCGGCGTTGGGCGAACCGCCAGATTTACTTTTCTCCCCTGATTTGATGCCAAAAGGTTTGAGAAAAAGGAACGATTCAACGATAGCTGGCCGAACTTTCACCTACGCAAGGAGACCCATCACATGCAAGCATCGAAAAGAACAGTGTATGACGCAATCGTTGTCGGTTCAGGCGCAACCGGAGGCTGGGCGGCAAAGGTTCTAACTGAAAAAGGCCTGTCCGTGCTGGTGCTGGAAGCAGGTCGCCAGCTGGATGAGAAAAAGGATTTTCGGGAACACACCTTCCCTTATGAATTGAAATATCGCGGTATGGTTCCGGGTGCGAAATACGCGCCGCGCCAACCGATTCAATCGCGCTGTTATGCCGCCAACGAATACGGCAGTCATTTGTTTGTGGACGACATTGATAATCCATACACCACGCCGGAAGACAAACCGTTTTGGTGGATTCGTGGACGCCACGTGGGCGGACGTTCAATCACCTGGGGACGGCAGTCGTATCGAATGAGCGATTACGATTTCAAAGCGGCCGAGCGTGATGGGTACGGCGAACCGTGGCCGATCAGTTACGCCGATCTTGAGCCTTATTACAACCAAGTCGAAGACTTCGTTGGCATCAGCGGTTCGTATGAAAACCTGCCGCAATTGCCGGACAGCAAATTCCTGCCCGCGATGAAAATGACCTGCGGCGAGCATCTGCTGAAAAAAGGCGTTGAATCCAAATGGAACGACCGCAAAGTTATCATTGGCCGCGCCGCCATCTTGACCCAACCACATCAAGGCCGCGCTGCCTGTCATTGGTGCGGCCATTGCGACCGAGGTTGTTCGACGCATTCATATTACAGCAGTCCCGGCTCTACACTTCCCGCTGCGGCCAAAACCGGAAAAATGACGCTGAAGCCGAATTCCGTCGTCCGTGAATTGATCGTGGACACCAATACCGGCAAAGCCAAAGGCGTTCGCGTCGTCAACCAAATCACCAAACAGGAACGGGAAGAGCATGGCAAAGTCGTCGTGCTGTGCGCTTCGACGCTGGAATCCACGCGCATTTTGCTGAATTCGAAATCGAGACAACATCCAAATGGCTTCGGCAATTCGTCAGGCGTGCTGGGGCAATACCTGATGGATCACATGTATTCGATCAGCGCGGGCGGAGTCGTCGAACAATTGTTTGGCAGCGAATACGATTTTTCCGATGGCCGGGCCAACGGCATTTATGTCCCGCGTTTCCGCAACATCACGGACAAACACAAAGACTTCATTCGCGGGTACGGCATGCAAGGCGGCGTTCGTGTCAGCACAAACTTTTTCAAAGGACGCCAGATTCCGGGTTTCGGCGCAGATTTCAAAAAGATGGTGCGCGAAGCCAAAAGCGAGGTCACCTGGGGATTGGGCGCATGGTGCGAAATGCTGCCGGACAAAAACAACAAAGTAACAATTGACCCGAACAAAGTGGACAAGTGGGGAATTCCCGTGCTGCACATTGACTGCAAACACGGCGAAAACGAAAGAGCGATGGCCAAAGACGCGCTGGCGACGATTCTGGAAATGGCTGACGCCGCCAAATTCAAAGTTCAATACACCAGTTCAACGCCCGCGCCTCCGGGATTCTGCATTCACGAAGTCGGCACGGCTCGCATGGGCAGCGACGCGAAAACTTCCGTTCTGGACAAATGGAATCGAACCTGGGACGCCAAGAATGTTTTCGTGACGGACGGCGCGGCTTACGCTTCGGTGGGTTGCCAGAATCCTACATTGACAATGATGGCCATCACCGCGCGGGCTTGCGATTACATCGCTGACGAATTCAAACGCGGCAATCTGTAATTACAGGCAAAGAAACCTATTCTATTTTCTGAGGGGCGATTTGCTGGATCGCCCCGTTTTCATTTTAGAAGTTGAATTGACCGCATGAATGAGCTACTGATTGACGAACTGTCGCAAATTATCTGGGACTATCACCATCTCAACCATCAACTGGAAAAGTCTGACCTGATTCTGGCGCTTGGCAGCAATGACCTTCGCGTAGCCGACCGTGCCGCAGATCTTTACCTGCAAGGCTGGGCACCACGGTTGATGTTTTCCGGCAATGTTGGAGCGCTGACACGCGGAAAGTTTGCCAAGCCGGAGGCCGAAACCTTTGCCGACATCGCTGTTGCCAAAGGTGTTCCGCGTTCGGCCATTTTGACCGAACCGGAATCCACCAACACCGGAGAAAACATCGCGTTCAGCCGCAAAGTCCTGGCGGAACGTGGGCTTGATCCACAAACGATCATCCTAGTGCAGAAGCCTTATATGGAACGGCGAGCTTACGCGACCTTCATGAAAAACTGGCCGGGCAAGCAATTGATCGTGACTTCGCCGCCGAGCGACTGGCCCAGTTACCCAACTGCCGAACTTCCCAGAGATTTGGTGATCAACATTATGGTTGGCGACCTGCAGCGAATTCGAGAATACCCAGCCAAAGGATTTCAAATCGAACAGGAAATTCCTGCTCATGTTTGGCAGGCGTATGAAAAGCTTTTGGCGTTTGGCTACACCAAACACTTAATCGCGTGACCGGCCTTAACCGCCAAGTCCCTGTTTTTTGCTGAGCATTGGCGGATTGAACCTTCTTTCTACACCTTATCAGTCACCTTTATCCCGAATCGCATTCCTTATTGGTTGGCTGGAACTAAGCTAAACTTACAAGTATCAGCGGCTTATGGGCTTAGCAATTCGCCTCTCTTTGGCACAGATCATGCACTTATGACAGCGAGTGCC
>CAYLJQ010000187.1:0-10716 GCA_964383955.1 uncultured Heliomicrobium sp.
CATTCTGACTTCTGCCTTCAAATCCCGCGTGCCGATTTTCTGTCCGGCGATTACAGACAGCGCTTTTGGCGTCTCTATTGGTTTAAGCCGCATCGAGAAGAAAAACCAGTTTCAGTTTGACGTGATTCAGGATGTTGTCGAGATGGCCCAGATCGTCTCGAAATCACGTTCCACGGGAATGGTGCTTTTTGGCGGCGGCACACCGAAAACCTTCATTCAACAGAGCGAAACGGCGGCGGCGATGTTGCACAACACCACCCGCGGCCACAAATTCGCGGTGCAGGTGGTCACGGATTCGGCAGATTACGGCGGATATTCCGGAGCGGATTTCGATCAGGCGCAATCGTTTGGAAAGATGTCCAAGAGCAACCGCTCCATCACAGTTCGTTGCGATGCGACAATCGCGATGCCGATTCTGGTAACGGCGCTGTCACAAACCGCTTCAAAGGCAATGCGGACTCGCAAACGCATTCAATTCAATTTCGGCAAAGACCTGCTGATTTCCATGCCCTGACCTGGTTGCCGGAATTGCAGTTCAAAACAAAGCGCGATGAGTTCATCACTGAAACTCATCGCGCTTTGTTTTTTTACAGTGCTGGTTTTCGCTTAAGGCAGCGTCACAACCTGTCCAACCTCAATGTGGTCGGGATTGGAAATGCCACTGGCTTGTGCGATGGCGTGATAATGATTTGCATCGCCGTAAAACCGTTTGGCAATTTTTGACAGCGTGTCGCCGGAAACAACCGTATATGTCGAACCGGCTTGCACGTTGACGTCAATGATTGCGTCGGAAACGTTGGCATCAATGCCTTTGATGACTTCCCACAACTGGTTCTTGCCGTATTCCGATGGAACGGTGCCACGAATCAGAAGCTTGTCGCCTTCCAAATTTACGTTCTGGACACTCAAGCCAACATCGTGACCTTTATCCAAAACACGCTGGTACTTTGCTTGTAGTTCTTCAAAACTGGCCATTGCAGAATCCTCCTTGAAAAGTTGAAGTGGATGGAAAATGGGTCGAGCACCCGTTGCACTTATGGTTTCAGGCAGACATTGCCTGATTCGAAGACCATAGTGTCATTAGTAAATTGGGGATTTATGACGGCACGCAGTCTAAACAACTCGCGTAGCAGTTAGCAAGCTAAAGATTTGAGAAGCTTGTACGACCAATGTTTGCAAGCTGCCGTTCAACACCATATTTCAGATTCCGGGATCTTTGACGGCGATTTCAAACGGCCAGTCATAGTTGTAAATTAAAAAGCTGACGTTATGTTTGTAGCTGATTTTTGCCGTCATTGACTTCCCTTCCCGCCAAAGCTCCAGCCGATGGTCATCCGGCAACCCACATTCGCGCGCTTTCTCTTTCAACTGTGCCTTTATGTCTTCGTCTTTCAAATTCTGCAGCGCACCGCGATGCAAAATCTCCGCCGCCGCCATGTGCATCGCCTGATTGCCCTGATAGATCGGCACATAAACCGCCACGACATACACAATTGCTGCTGCAAATGCCAGCAACAAGATCACCATAAACCGTCCGGCTCCCCGTTCGGTCCCAGCTTTTCTGCGATCTACGCTATTCATCATCATTTCTGGTTTCAACCTCTCGTAATGTTACTCAACAATTCGCGCACGCTGGCGCGTATGATTTCCGGCGCGATGTCGTCGCGAACGACAACCTGGCTGATTTTTGTTGGCAAAATGAGGGGGAGCTTTCCCTGGGCGACTTTCTTGTCGTGTGCCGTAGCGGCGACGACTTCTTGAACTTTCAGATCATCAATGCGGGGCAGTTTTATTCGTCCAAACCGGCTCAACTCGTCAACACCGAACCGAATGGCCTCAGCTTCAGCGGGCCGGATTATACCCGCTTTCTCTGAAATGGTAGAGGCGCATTGCATTCCGTACCCTACGGCCTCGCCATGTTTCAATCGCCTGTAAGCCGTTACCGCTTCCAGCGCGTGACCAACCGTGTGACCGAAGTTCAAGATTCGCCGCAAGCCGGATTCGCGTTCATCCGTGGTGACGACTTCGGCTTTGATCTCACAGCATCGAGCGATGATCCGCGTCAGCAATTCAGCGTCGAGCGCAAACACATCTTCAAGCTTTTCATTCAACAAAGCGAACAACGGTTGATCCCAAATCACACCGTACTTCAAGGCTTCGTACAGCCCGGCGCGCAACTCGCGTTTCGGAAGCGTCGCCAACGTTTGCGGATCAATGATGACGGCGCGCGGCTGATGAAACGCGCCAATCAGATTTTTGCCCAGCCGATGATTGACTGCCGTTTTGCCGCCAACCGAACTGTCAATCTGCGCCAGCAAGGTCGTCGGAATCTGAACGTAATGGACGCCGCGCTGGTAGCAAGCCGCAACGAAGCCAGCGAGGTCGCCGACCACTCCACCGCCCAGAGCGATAACCGCGTCACTGCGCTCAAAGCGATTGGCGATCATAAACGCCAAGGCTTTTTCCGCCGTCGCCAAAGACTTTGCCCGCTCGCCATCGCCCATTAAATGCGTCAGCGTCGCAAAGCCCGCCTGCTTCAAACTCTTTTCGACCGCTCGGCCATAAAATCCATGAACGCGGGGATTCGAGATAATCGCCAGCTTGCGCGTCTTGCTGCCGAGCGCCGCTCGCGTGATTTCGCCGACTTGCTTTAACGCGCCATCGGCAATCGTAATGTCATAACTTCGTTCGTCGAGTGCAACGTGAACTTTCTGAGTCATAGCTATTTTGATTCCAATCCCTTGTCTTCCTTCTTGCGCTGTCGGCGAGTAGAAGCAGCACCAAGGAAACTGCCGACAATAAAACCAATCACAGCGCATAACACTATGCCGACCCAAACAGGTAAACCGATTTGGCGGCTAACATAATCGCCAGCAATCACACCAATAAAAAAGAAAGACGTTCCAATGTTAGCTGATAACGCCGGAATAGTAACTTTGGGAGTGGATCGGAAGATGTGCTTGCCAATCAACCGCCAAAAGAAAGCACCGGCAATCCAACCTGCAACCCCGAACAAAACAGGCCACAGACTGCCTGGGAGGAGAATGCCAATCTTCACACCTAACACGAAGCCAACGATGCAGCAGGCAAACCATCCCAAAATATCTCGAACAGCGACTCGGCCTTTAACCTGATCTACCAATAAATTCTTGTTGAGCATGGTTCCCTAAACTAGCGGAAGCAATAGCTCCGCCACCAAAGAATCAAAATCTAAATCACCCAGCCCAATCATCATCGCTAACTCTTCCACCGAATACTGTTGCCCGGTATTCCACAGATCAATCAGCGTTTCGCCTGCTTTTGCCGAAGCCCACCAGCGCGATCCGAATTTGGTCTTCAAGTAATCGCGCATCTGCGCTTCAAAGGCGGCGGCTCGCAAAAAATCAGCCGGGCGGAACTGGTCACTAATCACGCTGAATGCCTCGGCTTCATCAAATCGCACGCGGACGGCTTCGGTCATCAATTCGGCGTAATGCTGCCCGATGCCGCTGGTCAGTTTGCCGGAATGGAATTCCAGTTCGTACCGGAACTTGGCGGCTTCGTGACGCAAATCCATCAAGCGCAACACCGACAGTGTGTGGCGGAACTCCGCGGATTCGACAAAACCGAATGTGCCCATCAACCACGGTTCTTCCAGCATCAAGTTTTCCAGCAGCATTCCCCAAGCCAGCGGCACAGCGGCGTCTCCGCCAATCTGAAATTCGGGCGGAAGGTTCCGCGAAGTCCAGGCTGCCGCCTGAGCCTGTCCGGCGGCGCGCAGAAACTTGCGGTAATTCCACTGACCACCTGTCGGATTCACCACCAATTTGATTTCGTCCGGAACCTGGATTGGCAAACAAATAGCCTGAGACTGTTTGCCGGAACGAGGGGCAGCATATATTTCTACGTTTGATTGTTTGTCAGTGTTGAAGCCGAAGTTGGAAAACAATTCGCGGTAAATTCGCAGCATCTGTTCGGGCTGGAAGAACGCATCGAAGCGCGTGTAACGCCGCAGGTAAGGCAGATCCGCCGAAGTCGCATCGTCAATGGAAGCTCCAATCTCACGCCTAAGCAACGGCGCAAGTGATGAGACATAACGGCTTTCAGTCGCTTCCAGAATCTTGGCCGCTGCCATTTCCAGCTTGCCGAAATCCAAACCTCGCAACTGACTTCGCATCGCCGGGTAGCTTTCAAAATCGTGCTCACGCGCTTTGGCAAACCCAAGCTCGGCGGCTCCAGCTCGGAGCTTTTCAAACCGCTCAGCTTGTAAATCCTCAGTGCCGCTGATGACACCGGCTCGGCGAGCGTAAAGCTCTCGGCGGCGCTGGCGGTCGGATTCCGTCGCCAGCAATTCTTCGGATTGGCGAAACGTTACTTTCTCACCCTCCCAATCAATTTTTGAAGCGGCTTCGTAATCTTCGATTTCCGCTGAAAGCTCGCGCACACGCGCAGCCAGATTCCCTTCCAGCGCAAAAGCGATCAACGCTTGAATGCCCTTCCGTTCGGTTTTACGAGATTCGGAAACGTCGTTGAGCTTCGCGCGCAACTCTTCAACAACAGAAAGCCGGAACAGGTCGCTGTATTCACTGAAAATGTGCGCAACATCTCGGCGGGCGCTTCGGCCTGAGCGGAAGAGATAATCTTCGCGTGCAAGTTCTGAATGGTATTCGACGAATCGTTGGCGGTAATCGCTAAGCATTGCGTGCCCTGAGTAAAGCCTGAGAAGCGTTTAGAGAAACGAGCACGCAACATAACGACGGCAGGAAGGTCAGTCAAGGCTTGCCAAAGCATGTTTGAAATCAGCAGGCGGTCTGGTCGGCGCATGAATACATACTGCGGCGCATCCCTTAACCGCAAACCCTTTCGAGGTAAGTAGTCATACGCCTACCACGCCGTCTGCTCAAATCAAGCCGGGCCATAGCCTTCGATAGTTTTGAAGAAATGCTTCACTTAGCAAAAGGGGAATACTTTTAGAAATCTTGGGAGATTGAAATGGCATTGCGTAAGGAAAGGGAAGCAACAAAAACAGACCCTGCACCATTCACCTCATCCGTGAGACCGCCTGTTTGCACGATGCGCAGAGAATTGCTCTCAGCAATCGTAAAATAAAAGGCGCTACAGTCGTGGGATTGCCTGTAGCGCCATGATAAGTGCGGTTACCTTCCTCACCCTGGTAACCGCTCGACACCGTCAGTGGAGTTAACCACCTGGTATCTCGTTGCCCCACCCAAGCTAGTGCAAGCTCAATGCCACAGAACAACGGCAAAGAAAAAATTCCATAAACTACTGAAAAGCAAAGCTTTGAAGAAGCTGACAGGAGTAACCATCCAGCTACCCTAAAAGGCAGGCAGGTAATTCTTACTTCGTATGGTAAAAACAGCTATGAAATAATTTCCTCAGATCTCAAGCATCTTCAGAATGTCTGAAGTGTTGGCATGGCTAAGCCGGGCAAAATGTTCGCACGAAAAATTTCCCGCGTGATTCGTACCGAAGCCAGACAAAAAGGATCGGACAACTGGCATTGAAAAACGGTACTGACCTAAGTGGCTTGACCAATTTGTGGGGCGCAGTTATAACGCGGTTTAGTCCCAATCCGCAGACTTCTCTTCAACTTTTCAACTGCAAGGAGCGAGCTTAATGTCCGCGAAGAATTACCGGCTGAAACTGTTTATTTCTCTTTTCTGCTTCGTTTGCTTTTTAGGTCTGGAATGGGTCGCCAACAATTCCTTTTTCAATCCCGTTTCAGCCGCGCAGACCACTGATCCGGCAGAATTTTTCGAAAAACGAATTCGCCCGGTTTTGGTCGCCAACTGCGCCAAATGCCACAACCCCAAAGCCCAGGTCGCCCAACTAGACCTGACAACCGCCGAAGGCTTTGCCAAAGGCGGTGAAAGCGGTTCGCTCATCAATAAAGAGAAGCCTGAAGAAAGCCGCTTGCTGAAAGCCATCAGCTATGAAGACACGTTGAAAATGCCTCCGACCAGCAAAATGAAGGCGGAAGAAATTGCGGCATTGACGGAATGGGTGAAGATGGGCGCTCCGTGGCCAAACACAAAAACAGACGTTGCTGTAGCCTCTAAACCAGCGGCTCCAAAATCCACACGGGAGTTTACCGAAGAAGAAAAGAAGTTCTGGGCGTTTCAACCGCTGGGCAACCCTGCTGTGCCCAAAGTCAAAAATGCGGCTTGGGTGAAATCGCCCGTTGACGCATTCATCCTGGCAAAACTGGAAGAAAAGAATCTGACGCCCGCTCCGCCCGCCGACAAACTGACCTTGTTGCGCCGGGCGACTTACGATTTAACCGGCTTGCCGCCGAGCGAAAAAGAAATCAGTGACTTTCTTGCCGATTTTTCGCCGAAGGCTTTCGAAAAAGTTGTCGAGCGGCTTCTGGCTTCGCCGCGTTACGGCGAAAAGTGGGGGCGCAACTGGCTGGACGTGGCGCGTTACGCCGATTCCACAGGTAATGACGAAGACCACCGGTACCCGTTCGCCTGGAAATACCGCGATTACGTGATCGAATCGTTCAACAATGATTTGCCGTATGACCAGTTTGTCCGCGAACAACTTGCCGGAGACCAGATTCCCGCAAAAACCGGTGGTGAGGTAAATCGCAGAGGCATCATTGCCACTGGCTTTCTGGCGTTGGGACCAAAAGCCGTCGCGCAGCAGGACAAAAAGAAAATGCTGTACGACGTTTACGACGAACAGGTGGACGTCACGTCAAAAGCATTCTTGGGCATGACGCTGGCCTGCGCGCGTTGCCACAATCACAAATTCGACGCGCTGTTGACCAAAGATTATTACTCGATGATCAACATCTTTGCTTCAACGCGAAGCTTCACCAATCCGGATTCGCACGTTTCAATCGTGCTTGAAAAACCGCTGGTGCCCAAAACCGAATGGGAAAAATACCAGGCTGCGCGCCGCGAACATCAAGCCAAAGATAAGCGCATTCGTACGGAAATGGACGAGATCGTTGATGCTGTCAGGGAACCCGCCGTCAAACAACAGGCTCTGCACCTGGCCGCCTACATGCTGGCAGCCCATAAGGTTTACGCCAGCGGCGCAAAGGTGGAAGAAGTCGCGCAGCAAACGAATTTATCCGAAGACGTGCTGAAGCGATGGGTCAAATTCCTGAAGCCTGAAGACCTGACGCCGCAGCATTTGCTGGCTTGGCGAAACGCCAAACCTGAAGCTCTGACCGCTGTCGCGCAAGAGTATCAACGCAGTTTCCAAACGCGGTTGAACGAATGGAATGAAAACGTCGCCAAGTGGCGCATTGAGTATCAAAAGGCGATTGCCGAAAACCAAACTTCCCTGCCCGACAAACCCAAGTTTGAAGCCGGTGACGACCGTTTCTTCGATGGCGTGTATTTTGAAAATGAAGGGCCGTTCAGCCTTTCGCTCAAAGAAAAAACCAGATTCACCGCCGCGCAGCAACAACGGTTATCCGAACTGCAAAAAGAAATCGAGACACTGAAAAAGAGCGCTCCTGCCGAACCGGAACTGGCTTGCGCGATTGAAGACGGCGAACCGGTCACACAGAAAGTTTTCGTTCGCGGCGATTACAACAATCCTGGCGAAGAAGCGCCGAAAGCATTTCCCGCAATTCTAACTACCTTCGATACCAAGCCGAATTTTTCCGGCAGCGGACGTTTGCAACTGGCCGAATGGCTGACGCAACCGGAACATCCGCTGACCAGCCGCGTGATGACCAACCGCATTTGGCAATGGCATTTCGGCGAAGGTTTGGTGCGCACGCCGGACAACTTCGGCAAGATGGGCGAGAAACCTACGCACCCGGAATTGCTGGATTTTCTGGCGCGCGAATTCGTCAAAAGTGGGTGGTCAATCAAAGCCATGCACCGCTTGGTGATGCTGTCCAACACATATCAAATGGCCAGCGTGAATCCGAATCTTGCTGAAAACGTTGATGCAGACAACCGCTTGCTGACGCGATTCAATCGCCGCCGCTTGACGGTTGAAGAGTTGCGCGACGGGTTGCTGGCGATTGAAGGTTCGATTGACCTGACAATGGGCGGCAGCCTGCAACAGGGACGCGGCACGGACGGCGAAAACAATCAGGGACGATTGAGCCTGAATCCTGAAAAGCTGAAACGCCGAACGATTTACATCCCGCTGCGCCGAGCGAATTTGCCTACGCTGTTGAACTTGTTTGATTTTGGCGATGCGACATCTATGCAGGGCAAACGGCAATTGACCAACGTTTCGACGCAGGCGCTGTTCTGGCTGAACAGTGAATTTCTAGCAGATCGTTCGGTTTCCATGGCCAAAACGCTGCTGGCCGATGCTTCGCTGAACGATTCGACGCGAATCGAAACGCTTTACCTGCGCGTGCTCAATCGCAAAGCCGAAAAAGGCGAAATTGAGCAGGCGACAAAGTACATATCGACCTTCAGACAAAAAGCTTCCGGTGAAAACGCCGAACACAAAGCGTGGCAAAGCCTTTGTCACGTGCTGATGGCGTCAAACGATTTTCTGTATGTTGATTGATGGCGATGAAAAAGACGTTTTCCAATCAAAATGACAAAACAGAAGTCATCGGACGGTTGCGACAATTGCGCCCGGACAGCCAACGGCATTGGGGCAAAATGACTGCGCATCAGGCAATTTGCCATCTGAGCGATTCGTTCTTGTGCAAATTTGGCGAGCGCAACTCAACCCAGGCCAGCAATTTTCTTACCAAGACTGTGATGAAGTGGGTTGCGTTGGAATCGCCGTTTCCCTGGCCGCACGGCATCAAAACCATGCCGGAAAATGATCAGTTGATTGGCGGAACTCTGCCTGCTGAATTCGAGCGCGACCGCGCTCAACTGGAAGCTTTGATCGAACGCTTTTGCCAGCCGCTGATAAATCTGTCCCCGCATCCGTATTTTGGGCAAATGACGGAAGCCGAGTGGCTGCGCTGGGGTTATTTGCATTGCGATCATCATTTGCGCCAATTTGGCGTTTAAGGAATTTTATGACCAACGAACTTCATAAGCTGCTGAACCCAATTTACCGCCAGGTTGAAAAACCGCTGTCGCGCCGTGCTTGGCTGCGCGCTGCCGGACTTGGCTTTGGCTCCATCGGTCTGACGGCAATGCTGGCGGAAGAGGCTCGGTTACTTGCGGCAACGCAAGATGCGAATCCACTGGCGCCAAAAGCGTCACACTTCCCTGCCAAAGCCAAACGCGTCATCTTTTTGTTCATGCACGGCGGACCGTCTTCGATTGACACCTTTGACCCGAAAGAGCGATTGGTGCGTGACCACGGCAAACCGCTGCCGATCAAACGGCCTTTGGCCTTTGCTGATGGGCCGATTGGGCCGCTAATGAAACCGCTGTGGGATTTCAAACCCGGCGGCAAAAGCGGCATTCCGGTCAGCGACCTGTTCCCGCACATACGCGAATGCGTTGATGATATGTGCATCATTCGTTCGATGGTTGGCGAAGGCGTGGACCATGGAGCGGCAATGCTGCAAACCTTCACCGGCAGTTCGACCTTTGTCCGTCCGAGCATGGGGTCCTGGACGGTTTATGGCCTGGGAACTGAGAATCAAAATCTGCCCGGTTTCATCACCATCAAACCCACGCTGTCGCACGGAGGCGCGAAAAACTGGTCTTCGGCATTTCTTCCCGGAGCCTATCAGGGCACTGCCATCGGCAATTCCGGCCTGAAAGTGGACGACGTCAAAAACGAGCCGATTGAATATCTGCTGAGCAAACACCTGTCCCCAGACGAACAGCGGCTGGAACTGGAAATGCTGCAAAATATCAATCGCCGTCATAAAGAACTTCGACGGCAAGACCCGCAACTGGAAGCCCGCATTCAGGCGTTTGAATTAGCGTTTCGCATGCAAACCGAAGCACCGGAAGCGTTTCAAGTGGACAAAGAATCCGACGTGACAAAAAACCTGTACGGTTTGGACGACCCGATCACGGCGGATTTCGGCTGGCAATGTTTGCTGGCTCGGCGGCTGGCAGAACGTGGCGTGCGCTACATTCAATGCACGCACAGTTACAAATGGGATCAGCACGAAAACCTGTATAACCTGCACAACAAAAATGCCCGCGAAGTGGATAAGCCCATCGCCGGATTGTTGAAAGACTTGAAAGCGCGCGGTTTGCTGAAAGACACGTTGGTCATTTGGGCCGGAGAATTTGGCCGCACGCCGGTTTCTGAAAGCGGTGACGGTCGTGATCACAATCCTTATGGCTACACGATCTGGATGGCGGGCGGCGGAGTCAAAGGCGGTTTTGCGTATGGAGCGACAGACGACATTGCCTATCACGCTGTCGAGGATCGAATGCACATCAACGATTTCCACGCCACAATGCTGCACTTGCTGGGCTTCGAACACGAACGACTGACGTACAATTACAGCGGACGCAACTTCCGCCTGACAGACGTAGCCGGTGTTGTGGCTAAAAAAATCATCGCTTGAATTCAATTCCGCCCAGAACGCAAGACGCGGGCACATCAGCAAACTGTTGCGCTCGCGTTTTCTTTTTTAGCACCCAATGTCAGGAGCTTTGACCGCAGATATCCTTGCCAGCTTCCTTTCAGTACCGACACAGTTTCAATCAGACTGCACCTATGGAAATTTCAGGTCAATTCCTAGGTAAAACTTTGAAATAAAAGACTTAACTCTTCTATCCTCTAAAGCAATTTTTTCAAACGACCATAAATAACTTACTGCCCAATTTCGTCACCCATACGACTAAGAGAATTCTT
>CAYLJQ010000188.1:0-10698 GCA_964383955.1 uncultured Heliomicrobium sp.
CAGCGGAACCGCCGCTAACTGCTTGAATTTATGAAACGACTCTTCGCCATCACCGTCGTACTATTTTTCGCGCTTGCAGTTGAAGCCTTCGCGCAGCCGCAACGGCAAATGACGCCCGAACAGCAAGCTGCTTTTCAGGCCCAGCAGGAAGCGACACGCAAAGATCATCAGCAAATGATGGCGCAGTTGAAAATTACTTCACTGCGACCGGGCGCAAATCCGAACGATCCTAAAGCGTCGAATGCCGTCAACTATGACGAATCGAAAGCGAATCCCTGGCCGAATTTGCCTGATCCTTTGCTGCTGAAAAACGGCAAGAAAGTCACTTCGGCCCAGGTTTGGTGGAATCAACGTCGCGCCGAAATCGTCGAGGATTTTGACCGCGAAGTGTACGGGCGCGTGCCGAAGAACGTCCCTAAAGTGAAGTGGGAAGTTGTCAGCACCACCAACGAAACGAAATTCGATGTTCCCGTCATCATCAAACAAATCGTCGGCCACGTGGACAATTCCGCTTATCCGGAAATTACCGTTGATATTCAATTGACGTTGATCACGCCCGCAAACGCGCGCGGCCCCGTTCCGGTGATGCTGGAATTTGGGTTTAACTTTCCGCGCCCACCTGCGAATGCGCCAAACGCAAATCGCTTCCCTGAGCCAACGTGGCAAAAACTGCTATTTGAGAAAGGCTGGGGCTTTGCAACCATCGTCCCCACCAGCTACCAACCTGACAACGGCGCAGGCTTGACCAAAGGCGTCATCGGTCTGGTTAACAAAGGCCAGCCGCGCAAGCCCGACGACTGGGGCGCATTGCGCGCCTGGGCCTGGGGCGCAAGCCGCGTGCTGGATTATTTCGAAACCGACAAGTCTGTGAACGCCAAACAGGTCGGCATCGAAGGGCTTTCGCGTTACGGCAAAGCGGCGCTCGTGACAATGGCTTATGACCAGCGTTTCGTCATCGGCTTTATCGGTTCATCGGGCGAAGGCGGCGCGAAATTGCATCGGCGCACATACGGAGAACTCGTCGAAAACCTGACAGGTTCCGGCGGCTATCATTGGATGGCGGGCAATTTTCTAAAATATGGCGGGCCACTGACGGCGAATGATTTGCCCGTAGACGCGCACGAAATGATTGCGCTATGCGCGCCGCGCCCGACTTTCGTCAGCTACGGCGCAGCCGAAGGCCAGGGCGCGGAAGGAAAATGGGTGGATCAACGCGGCAGTTTTATGGCTGCGGTCGCTGCCGGGCAGGTATTTCGCCTGCTCGGCAAAAAAGATTTAGGGACGACGGAATTTCCGGCAGTTGACACCGCTTTGATTGATGGCGATCTCGCCTGGCGACAGCACAGCGGCGGTCATACGGTAGTACCGAACTGGCCAACGTTTTTGCAATGGGCCAGCCGCTACATCAAAACAACTCTACCTTCACCACAAACGGCAAGAGCCAAATAACCTTTTCAAGGAGATAAGTCATGAAATTCAAAACGATCTTTGGGGCAACCGGGTTGCTGCTGGCGTTGTTCGTCGCGGCCTTTGCGGCAGACGTTGACGGCAAATGGACAGGGCAAGTGCAAGGGCCGCAAGGCGCAATGGACATCACCATTGTCTTGAAAGCTGATGGCGAAAAATTGACGGGTACATACGCCAGCCAATTGGGAGAAGCGCCGATTAAAGAAGGATCAATCAAGGGCGATGTCGTAGCGTTCAAAGTTGAGCGTGAATTCAACGGCACGAAATTTACTCTCGTCTACAAAGGCAAATTAGCCGGTGATGAAATCAAGCTGACGCGCACGATGGAAGGCGATTTTGGCGGGCAGACGCCTCCACCTAGTGATTTCACGGTGAAACGCGCGAAGTAAAAGCCCAAAGTTCACGCTTCAGCGTGTCCAGCGCGGGAAACACGCTGAAGCGTGAACTCTGAACATACGCAAGATCTGCACTTGGCTCCCAAAGGAACTTACTTCTCATGCCCAAAATCAAAGGCTTACGCTGGTGGATGATCGGGCTGATTATGCTCGGCTCGATCATCAACTATCTCACTCGCAGTTCGCTTTCTGTCGCTGCGCCGACCCTGAAAACCGAACTCGGCATTGACGAACAACATTACTCCTGGATCGTCAGCACGTTTCAGGGCGCAATTATGTTGCAGCCCTTGTGCGGTTATGTGCTGGATGTCATCGGATTGAAAGCGGGGTATGCGCTGTTCGCTGTCGCGTGGTCAATCATCAGCATGGCGCACGGCCTGGCAAATAACTGGCAAATGCTGGCGGGCTTGCGCGGGCTGCTCGGACTGGCGGAAGGCTCCGCGAATCCGGCAGGGATGAAAGCGACGTCGGAATGGTTTCCGGCCAAAGAGCGCGGCCTGGCAGGAGGCGTTTACAACATCGGCGCGTCGTTTGGGTCAATGCTGGCGCCGCCGCTCGTCGGTTGGGCGATTTTGGCCTACAACTGGCAACTGGCATTTGTGATTACAGGCGCGCTGGGGCTGGTTTGGGTGGCTGCCTGGTTATGGCTCTACGATTCTCCGGAAAAGCACAAATCACTTTCCGCAGAAGAAGCCGAGTACATTTCGTCAGGGCAGGAAAAGCATTTGCAGCACGATGGCAAGCGGCCTTCGGTGCCTTCCTTGCTGGGGCGCAGAAATTTCTGGGGCATCGCCTTGCCGCGTTTTCTGGCGGATCCGACGTGGGGAACGCTGACATTTTGGATGCCGTTGTACCTGTCGCAAACACGCGGCTGGGACATCAAACAAATCGCGCTGTTCGCGTGGCTGCCGTTTCTGGCAGCAGACATTGGGTGCGTTTTTGGTGGCTGGTTCTCGCGGTTTCTGCAGGAACGCTGGAATATCACGCTGATCAATGCGCGGCGTGCGGCGTTCACACTTGGCGCAATCACGATGTTGGGCGTCGGCGGCGTCGGCTTTGTGCAAAGTCCTTACGCAGCCATTGCGTTGCTCAGTCTGGCGGGCTTTGCGCATCAGACATTGTCCGTGACAGTCATCACGATGTCGTCCGATTTATTCAAGAAAAACGAAGTCGCCACTGTCGCCGGAATGGCTGGCACGTTTGGGAATGCGGGCTTGCTGATTTTTAACCTGCTGATCGGCTCGCTGGTTGTGAAGATCGGCTACACCCCGTTTTTCGTTTGTTTGGGATTGCTGGACATTGTAGGCGCAATCATTTTGTGGACAGTTGTCCGCGATCCCAATCGCGGCACGCCCAATCGGCCCGCAACTGAACAGGGAATTTCCGAGCCAGAGGCTGCCTGATGACTGAACCTGCCGTCAAAATCCAAAACCCAATTTTACGCGGATTCAATCCTGATCCTTCGATTGTGCGCGTGGGAGACGATTACTACATCGCGACTTCGACCTTTGAATGGTTTCCCGGCGTGCAAATTCATCATTCGCGCGATCTGGTGAACTGGCGTTTGCTGACGCGCCCGCTTAATCGTCCTAGCCAGTTGAATATGTTGGGCGACCCGGATTCCTGCGGCGTGTGGGCACCATGTCTGAGCTATGACAACGGGCTGTTTTATCTGATTTACACCGACGTCAAACGCTACGGCCGCACGTCGCAACCAGGCAGCGTCGGGGCGGGCTTGCGCGACATGCACAACTATCTGGTGACTACCCCAACGATTGATGGCGAATGGTCTGATCCGATTTTTCTGAACAGCAGTGGCTTTGATCCTTCGCTGTTTCACGATGATGACGGGCGAAAATATCTGGTCAATCAATTGTGGGACCACCGTCCGGGGCAAAATCGGTTTGCCGGAATCGTCTTGCAGGAATATTCACCCATAGAAAAGCGACTCATTGGCGAGCGTCACAACATTTTCAAAGGCACTTCGATCTGGTTTACCGAAGCGCCGCATTTGTACAAACGCAACGGCTATTACTACTTGATCACAGCGGAAGGCGGCACAGGCTGGGGACACGCCGTGACGTTGGCGCGTTCGCGGAATTTGCTGGGGCCGTATGAACTGCATCCCGACAAATACATTCTGACTGCGCGCAATCGCCCGGATGCTGCATTACAACGCGCCGGGCATGCTGATTTAATCGAAACACAAACCGGTGACACCTATCTGGTGTATCTGTGTGGACGTCCGCTGCCGAATCGAGGACGCTGTCCATTGGGACGTGAAACGGCGATCCAACGAATGGTCTGGGGCGAAGACGATTGGCTCTATACGGAAAACCGAGACGCCTTTCCGCAACTTGAAGCAGAGGCGCCTGGCTTGCCGCCGCATCCGTTTGCGCCCACATCGGCTCGCGAAGATTTTGACTCGCCAACATTGCCGATAGATTTTCAATGGCTGCGTTCTCCGTATCCTGATGAGCTGTTCAGCCTAGCTGCGCGTCCAGGGTATCTGCGGCTGTTCGGGCGTGAAACGCCGGGCAGTATGTTTCGCCAAGCCCTGGTTGCGCGCCGCCAGCAAGCGCATTGTTTCAGCGCAACAACCGTCGTTGAATTCGATCCGCAGCATTATCAGCAACAAGCCGGATTGATCTGTTATTACAACGGCTTGAAATTTCATTACCTGTACATTTCGACGGATGAAGCCATTGGCAAACACATTCGCGTGATGACCAGCCATCCCGAATTGCCGGATAGCTTCACAACGCCAATTCCCATCGCGGCGAATGGGCCAGTGCATTTGCGCGCCGAAGTGGATTACGAACGGCTGCGTTTCGCCTATCGCGTTGATGGAGGAGTTTGGCAATGGCTGCCGGAACAGTTCGATGCCAGCATTTTGTCCGATGAAGCGGGACCGCCCACCAATCCAAATTTCACCGGCGCATTTGTCGGAGTTTGTTGTCAGGATTTGGCGGGCACCGCGCATCCGGCGGATTTTGACTGGTTTGAATATCAGGAGCGCGAGTTTCTTCCAAAGCTTTCATAAACCGTGCGCTACGAAGTTTTTTTATGCAGGAACAACTCACGTTTCAGATCAGCAAAGCGACCGAGCTAACCCAAAACGATAGGCAAGCGTTGATTGATTTATGCACGGCCGCCTACGAAGAAGCTTTTGATCATCTGTTTGATTCGCTGCCCGATTCCACGCACGTCATTGCGCGACTTGAGGGTGAAATCGTTAGCCACGCTGCGTGGGTAACACGCTGGTTGCAACCCGAAGAGTTGCCGGAATTGCGCACTGCTTACATCGAAGCTGTGGCGACGTTGCCGCGTTATCAAGGGCAAGGTTATGGCAGCGCAGTCATGCGCAATCTTGTGCCGCTCATCAAGGATTACGAACTTGCTGCGCTGTCACCGTCTTATTCTGCTTTCTATGCGCGGTTAGGCTGGGAGCTTTGGCAAGGCCCCTTGTTCATTCGCACCGCAGAAGGACTCGAAGCCTCGCCAGCCGATGAAGAAGTGATGATTTTGCGTTTGCCGCAAACACCCCCGTTGGATTTACACGCTGGCTTGTCAGCCGAATGGCGCATTGGCGAGCTTTGGTGATTCGTTGCCAGAATGAATTCATTCAACGCTCCGCGTCTGGCATTCAAGCAGCACGCAGCACTGGCGTTGCTTGAATTTCATAGAAAACGCAGTTCATAAAGGAACCAACCCACCTATGCATTCAAAATCGGTCAGGTCAAACTTGTTTGTATTGCTGATAGCGCTTGCTGGCTTCGTCAATGCGCAAGCGCCGGAAAATCGTTTCGAGAAACAAGTGCAAGCTTACGAATCTGCCGACAAGGCTTCGCCGCCGCCGAAAAACGCAATTTTGCTGGTTGGCGATTCGCAATTCTTCCGCTGGAAAACGTTGGCTGAAGACTTGCCGGATTTCACCATCATCAATCGCGGCATTGATTCGTTTCAGTTTTCGGACATTTTGCAGTTCTATGACCGTCTGGTGCTGCCGTACAAACCGCGGATGATCGTGCTGCACGTTGGCGGCAACGATGTTCACAACGGCAAAACAGACGAGCAGGTGTTGGCGGATTTCAAAATGTTCGTCGCGAAAGTCCGCGCCACGCAGCCGAAAATCCCCATTGCATTTTCAAGTATCACTCCTGGTCCTGGTCGCTGGGACGAAGCAGACCGGCGCAAACAAACCAACAAGTTGATCAAAGAGTACATTGCCACGCAAAAGAACCTGCACTTCATTGATTTGTGGGACGCGATGCTGACGCCGGATGGCAAGCCGCGCGAAGAGTTGTGGGTTGCCGACCGCATTCATCCCAACCACGAAGGCTATTTGGTGCGCGTGAAAATCATGCGCCCATTGCTGGGCAAACCGGATACGAAAGCGCATTGAATTCTTGCCCAAATGAAAGCGAAGAGGTCGAAAGACCGATGACATTATTGCGAGCAGCAATTAAGATACCTGCGCGGTTCGATCGTCACCCTTAGAGTAGTTGACAGGCTTGGGTGGCAAACTCGGCTGCACCCAGCTCGGCTAATATCACAAGTTGTATAAGCGGCTAGGCAGGTTCCTACGGTCAGAACCTGTTGTAGCCGGAGTGATCCCTTTTAACCCAAATAACCGGCTGACATCCGATGGATGCGCGACAGCCTGCGAACATCCATTTCTGACGTCCGCCGCACAAAACATCAGCGTTTGAATCGGCCATTTGTCTCAGCAGGCGCCGCCTTTCGCGCCATAGAAATTAAGACTTGGCTACTGGTTGCTAAACTCAGGCTACAACCACAATGCAGGCAAATTTACTCCTGCGACCAACAAAAAGGACTCCATCGTATGAAACATTTCCCCGTATTGTTTCTCATGCTGCTTTCTATTGTTTTGTGCTTCCGTTCAACACAGGCTCAAACAGTCCCAAACGTCTGCCAGGCGCAACTATTTCTTGCGGACATCAATGCCTCAGGCCGACTCGTCACTTCTGGCAACAATCTTGTTTTTATTGAAGACCTGCCGCCAGCAGGATGGCTCCAATCTTCACCGTCAGGGTCCAGCCAGGCGCTGATGATTGACCGGTCCATTATCACGGACGTAAACAAGCAGCCCAATCCGGTATATGTCCAGACGGTTTCTATCCATACCAAACGAATGATCGTTTATCAGTCGAGACAGGAAAAGTTCTTAACGTTCCGCTTGATGTCACCTAGCTGCTCTTCAATCGTGACGTGGTTAAGTCGAAAGAGTCCATCGCCGCCTATTAAAAAAGCTCCACTGATTAAGGTGATAAGGATCCCGGCCAGTTACCGCAGAAAGATGCTGCCAGACATTAGCGGCTTACTAGTGATTGAGGAAAAGATGATAACGTTCGACAATCGCCGGGGAACCACGTTTCGATGGGATTTCAGAGACATCAAAGAGCTTGAGCGGAGAAAAAGGTTCTTTCTCAAGATTACTCCGTACTCAGGAAGCAGTTTCGAGTTTGACCTATATGGTAATGGACTCAGTGAGCAGGATTTGAGAGACACATGGGCTCGCATCCTGCAGCACTAGTGGTAAAGGAAAAATTGCAGTTTGACCTATCTGGCAGGCTCCGGCGCTTCTCAGCCGCCACTTCCGATGGCAATATGAAGCCGCATCTTTTTTGGGAAACCCTATGAACAACACACCTCTGACCATTCGCCGGATAACTCTTGTCTGTGTCCTGTTTGCATTTGCAGCTTTGTTGGCAACTGTACTTCCCGCCCTGTACACCGGTGCGGCGCAGGGGCCCGACTATCGCAATGCAAGCCTGCCCATCGAACGCCGCGTCGCCGATTTGCTCAGCCGCATGACCATCGAAGAGAAGGCAGCGCAGATGCAAACGCTCTGGGTTCGAAAGCCGCAACAGCGCCGCCCGAATGGCAATTTTGGAGATCGCGGCGATTTTTCACCCGAAGAAGCTGCCACGGTAATGAAGCACGGGATCGGTGAAATTGCCCGCCAGCGCGAACGTACAGACGCGCGGCGTGGCGCAACCTATGCCAACGCGGTGCAGAAATGGCTGAAAGAAAATACGCGGTTAGGCATTCCGGCTATGTTGCACGATGAAATCCTGCACGGATTGATGGCCGTCGGCGGGACAAACTTCCCGACGCCGATTTCGCTGGCTTCCAGTTGGGATACGGAATTGATCACCCGGATTTTTACCGCCGCCGCGCTGGAAACGCGCATTCGCGGCAGCCATCACGTGCTGGGGCCAAACCTGGATTTGGCGCGCGACCCGCGTTGGGGACGCACGGAAGAAACTTATGGCGAAGATCCGTATCTGGTTTCGCGCATGGGCGTCGCCGCCATCAAAGCCATTCAAGGGCCAGGCCCAAACGTAGACGGCGAACATGTCATTGCCACGGCCAAGCATTTCGCTGCGCATGGCCAGCCCGAAGGCGGCACCAACACGGCGCCCGGAAATTTTTCCGAACGGATGTTGCGCGAAATCTTTTTGCCGCCGTTTGAAGCCGCGGTGAAAGAAGCAGGCGTGTTGAGCGTGATGCCTTCGTACAATGAAATTGACGGGTTGCCGTCGCACAAGAACACCTGGCTGCTGGAAAAACTGTTGCGGCAGGAATGGGGATTTCGCGGTCTGGTTGCGGCGGATTACAACGGCATTGCCGAACTGGTTTCGCGCCACAACGTTGCAGTTGATCGGGCGGAAGCCGCACGGGCAGCGCTGGCCGCTGGCGTGGATATTGAATTGCCCGATCCTGCCTGCTACCCGCTGCTGCCGCAGCTTGTCAGCGAAGGAAAAGTTTCAATTGCCGCAGTGGACAAGGCCGTCGCGCGCGTGCTGCACGCCAAATTCCAACTTGGCTTGTTTGAAAATCCCTACGTAGATGTCGAACGGGCAGTGAAGCTGACTAACAGCCAGGCGCATCGTGATCTTGCCGCCGAAGCCGCGCGCCGTTCCATCGTGCTGCTCAAAAACGAAAACAATCTGCTGCCGCTTGATCGCGCCAAACTAAGCTCCATTGCCGTCATCGGCCCGAATGCAGCGGGCGTGCATCTGGGCGGATACAGCGACGATCCGCAACGCGGCGTCAGCGTTTTGCAAGGCGTAAAAGACAAACTTGGAGATCGCGTCAAAGTTAACTACGCCGAAGGCTGCAAGATTACTCAGGAAGGCGGAAACTGGTGGGCGGATCGTTCGCAACTCAGCGACCCCGCAGTTGACGCCAGGCTGATTGCGGAAGCCGTTGAAGTCGCCAAGGCATCTGATATCGCCTTGCTTGTCGTTGGCGGCAATGAAGACACCAGCAAGGAAGCCTGGGCCGACAATCACCTGGGCGACCGCGATACGCTGGATTTGGTGGGTCGTCAAAACGATCTGGTCAAAGCTGTTTTCGAAACCGGCAAACCCACGATCGTTTTGCTGATCAACAGCGCGCCGCTGACCATCAACAGCATTGCCGAAAAAGTTCCCGCGATTCTGGAAGGTTTCTATCTGGGGCAGGAAACGGGCGTTGCCGTTGCTGATGTGTTGTTCGGTGATACAAACCCGGCGGGCAAACTGGCCGTCAGCTTTCCGCGTTCCATTGGTCAATTGCCGATTGCCTACAACCACAAACCGACGGCCCGGCGCGGGTATTTGTACACCAGCAAAGAACCGCTTTATCCCTTCGGCTTTGGATTAAGCTACACGACGTTTGAATACTCGGATTTGAAAATTGCCGCATCGCAAATCGGACCAAATGGACAAACTGAAGTCAGCGTGACCGTGAAAAACACTGGCTCGCGCGCAGGGGATGAAATCGTTCAGTTATACATTCGGGATGTCGTCAGTTCTGTGACACGTCCGGTTCTGGAACTGAAAGATTTTCGGCGCACTTCGCTCAAGCCGGGCGAAAGTAAAACCCTCACTTTTACCATTACGCCGGACAAGCTTTCGTTTTTGGATGTGAATATGAATCGTGTGGTTGAACCGGGCGCATTCGAAATTATGGTTGGTCCAAGTTCCGTGAAGCATCAAAAAGTGAAGCTGGAGGTTATCAACAAATGATCGTTCATAACGGATCGCGCCGCAGTTTCTTGCTGGCTTCCATGGGCCTTGCGGCGACAAGCCTGGCGCGGGCGCAAACTGGCTCTTCGCTTACTGCCGGACAGGTGATTGAACGCATCAAAGCCAACGTCGGCATTCCGTGGCGCGCACAAACCGTGGACAACATCATTGCAGGCACAGCGGAAACTCCGATCAAAGGCATTGCCACGACCATGATGGCGACACTGGATGTCGTAAAACGCGCCGCCGCTGCGGGCAAGAACATGATCATCACGCATGAATCCACGTTCTTTTCCCATCAGGATCGGGTGGATCAATTTCTGAAAGACGAAACGTATCTGCAAAAGCTCGATTTTTTGAACCAGAACAAAATGGTCGTGTTTCACTTCCACGATCATTTGCATGGCCTGAAACCAATGGATGGCGTGGCGAAAGGAATGATGCGGGAATTGGGTTGGGAAAAATACAACGACCCGCAAAACTTTCGCCAATACACGTTTCCCGGCGTTTCGCTGGCCAAGCTGGCCAAAGAACTGGAAACCAAATTGAAGATTCGCACCATGCGCGTTGTCGGCGAGCCTACCTTAATTGTCCAACGCGCGGCAGCGAGTTGGGGCAATTGCAGCCTGATGCCGGGCGTCCCGTTTATTTCGCAACCCGGCGTAGACGTGCTGATCATTGGGGAAACGCACGAATGGGAACTGGTCGAATATGTGCAGGACATGATTTCTTCCGGTCAAAAGAAAGCCTTGATCGTGCTGGGCCACGTCGTATCGGAACAGGCGGGAATGAAGTAT
>CAYLJQ010000189.1:0-10692 GCA_964383955.1 uncultured Heliomicrobium sp.
GTTCGGCAAGCTTGGTGGCTTCAGGCGAAATTGCTGAAACGTTGGCAAATTGGATGTAGGTAATGGCCATCAGTTTCTTTTGAACCGTTGAGTACGGAGCCATCACCAGATCGTCCTGATCGCGTCCTTGCTGATCCTGTCCACGCTTGGCCAATACGCCGACCACACGGAACGGCAATTCACGAACTCGAATCATCTGGCCCACAGGATCTATTCCAGGGAAAAGATTGTCTGCGATGGTCGCACCGATAACAGCGACGCGTGCAGCCGTGCGAACATCTGCTTCAGTAAAAAAAGCTCCGGCCTGCATCTTCCATTTGCGAATATCCAGGTACTGTTCGCTGACGCCTTGAATCTGTGTATTCCAGTTTTGATTGCCAAAGACAATCTGCGAACGCGACTGCACGGAGGGGCTGGCCATGGCCACGCTTGGAACCTCGCGCTTAATCGCTTCGATGTCATCAACGGTCAGCGTGTTGGTGCCGCCTTGATCCGTGCCGCTGCGGACGCCGCTGGTATTTTGCGAACCTGCGCGAACGAAAAGCAGGTTTGTGCCGACACTGGCAATCTGTTCCTGTACGGAAGCCTGCGCTCCCTGTCCAATACTGACCATTGCAATCACGGAAGCCACACCGATGATCACGCCCAGCATCGTAAGGGCCGAGCGCATCTTATTGCGAGCCAGGGCACGGAAAGCAACACGAAAAATTATCAGAAAGTTCATTTTTACTCCTCATCCTCGTCATCATCAGCGTTCGGTGGCGGCAATAGCTTCAGCTCTTCGGCGGCATCACGCGGTTCATCAATCCGGTAATCGCGTTTGATTTTGCCGTCGCGGAAGACAACCACACGCTGCGTGTATTCGGCGATGTCTTGTTCGTGAGTCACCAGCACAATCGTGATGCCTTTCTCCCGATTCAACCGCTGAAAGATTTCCATCACTTCGATGGAAGTTCGCGTGTCCAAATTGCCTGTGGGTTCGTCCGCCAGAATCAAACTGGGATTATTTACCAGTGAACGCGCGATCGCCACGCGTTGCTGCTGCCCGCCAGAAAGCTGATTCGGATGATTATATTCGCGTCCCGCCAAACCGACCGCCACCAGCGCGTCGTGTGCGCGCTTATGCCGGACCTCGGTCGGAACGTTGGCATATAACATCGGAAGTTCAACATTTTCCAAAGCTGAAGTTCGAGACAACAAATTGAAGCCCTGAAAAACAAATCCGATTTTTGTGTTGCGAATGTCCGCTCGCTGGTCTTTTGAAAGCTGGGAAACATCATTGCCATCCAGAACGTATTTGCCGCGCGTCGGACGGTCCAGACATCCCAGGATGTTCATCATCGTGGATTTGCCGGAGCCGGACGTTCCCATAATGGCAACAAACTCACCTTCGCGAATCGTCAGGGACACTCCGCGCAAAGCGTGAACTTCGACATCACCTGTTTTGTACACCTTATGCAGATGATCTATCTCCAGAATTGGGCGCGCTGTAGTTTCAGGCATCCGGGTTTCCGCTTCCGCTCCAGTCGTTTTGACTTGTTCAGTTACTGTTGCCAATTGCATTGAGTGTCTTCAAGTTTGCTTTAAGAAGGTAATGGAGAACATAAGCGGCAAGGCGATATGCAGCCTGACCGCTTATGCGCTCTTATTTATTGAGCCAACCGTGGACCTGCTACCGACGGCCACCTGCTCCACCGCCTGGACCGCCGCCGCCAGGGCCACCGCCAAACGGAGCACCACCAAAACCGGGAGCGCGCGTGCCGCTGGTTGTTGCTCCACTGCCAGCAACCTTCTGTCCAACAATAATGGTATCGCCCTCTTGCAGATTACTCCCTTCAAGGATTTCTGTCGCGGTGCCGTCTGTAATTCCCAGTTTGACTCTGCGGGGTTGTGGCTTGTTATCGGTTCCTAGAACCCAAACCAAACGCCATTGCCCTTCACCCGGAACACCGGAACCACTTCGCCGGCCGCCGCCATCACCGCCCGCCTGTCCTTGTTGAGCCTGTTGCACAGGCTGTCCCGGTTGATCCTGGCCTTGTTGGGCACGCCGGCCTTGTCTGGCTTCGCCCCCTCCCGATTGACCGCCTTGGGCACCCTGACTGGCTTCAGGCGATGGAGACTGTTGCTCACTGCCCTGACCGCCCCGCTGGCTTCGCATAATTTCTCGAATCTTTTCAGGAGTCATGTCCTTCGGCGAAAACCGAAGCGCGGCATTCGGTACTTTAACCACCGCTTTGCGTTCAGCCACAGCAAACGTCAGATTGGCCGTCATTCCAGGCAACAGCTTTTGATCGGGATTCTGAACATTGATGACGACGTTATACGTGACAACATTCTGCACGTTCTGCGGACTCAGGCGAATTTCTTTGATCGTACCTTCAAACCTGCGCCCGGTATAAGCGTCTACGGTAAATGTGACTCTATTGTCTTGATTGATGGAACCGATGTCGGCCTGGTCAATGTTGGCAATGACCTGCATCTGCGTCAGGTCGTTGGCAATCGTGAAAAGCGTAGGAGCCGAAAGGCTGGCGGCAACCGTTTGACCAACGTCTACGGTCCGCGAAACGACCACGCCATCAATGGGTGAAGTGATTGTTGTATGGCTCAGGTTCACCTCAGCCAGTTTCAACGACGCCTCAGCTTGTTTGACCTGTGCCTGAGCTTGTTTGATCTGTGCTTCCGCTTGAGCGATCCCGGAAGTTGCGGAGGCCTGCTCACTGGAACGAGCCTGTTCCAATTGCGCCGAGGCTTGTTTGTAGCGAGCTTCAGCAGCGCTGTACGCCGTGCGCGCCGATTCCAAATCGCGATCCGCTACGATTCCCGCATCCGCCAGGGCCTTCTGGCGCTTTAACAAACTCGCCGCATCATCAAGCTGCGCTTTGAGCGCTGCCAGATTTGACCCTGCACTTGATACGCCTGATTGCAGGTTTTGAACGTTGGATTTGGCTGCCAGCAATTTGGCCTGGGCATCGGCTGCGCTTGCCCGCGCCTGTTCCACATTGGCGCGTTGCGAGGCGACTTGCGCCTGCAAAATCGAAGGGTCGAGCTGCGCGACAATCTGTCCTTTACGCACTTTAGTGTTGAAATCCGCCGAAAGCGAAGCGATTGTTCCTGACACCTGGCTGCCGACCTGCACAGTCGTCACTGCCTGCAGCGTGCCGGTGGCGAAAACACTGTTGCGAAGGTCGCCGCGTTCGATTTTAGCGGTTAAATATTCCTCGGCGCTGGCTTCACGCTTGCCCCAAAAGTACCAACCTGCCGTCCCCAACACTGCGAGTGAAATAATGGTTACAATAATTTTCTTTCCAGAGAATTTAAGTTTCATTGTTGTCTCCCTGACAGATAGACTTGGATTTTCTCTAACCGGTTTCGAGGAGTTTTTCAGTTCTTTCTCAGTTCAGCCAGCGAGCCAGGTTTTCCAAGACAAATTCATCGTCATTTAGTCGCGGATAACGGGCACAAATCCTGTCTATCTCTTCCCATTGTCCTGGGGACAAGTCTTCGGTTGGGTCAAGGCACCAGCGTCCTTGCAGCAATCCTTGACGCCGCAGAATTTCATGCAATCCGGCAATGCAGCCAGCAAAGTTATTTCTGACGTCAAACAGCGCGGCATTCGCATCCGTCACTTCAGCCGAACGCCCCAGCAAATCAAACGCATTCTCACCGCCGTTCTGTTTGCAAGTTTTGACAGCTTCAACCAGCTCGACCGCCCGCTTGGTCCAGACTGCCCAATGCCCCAACAGGCCGCCTGCGAAGTGAAGGTTCTTGCCATCTTCCAGACGAAATTCCGTCAACAAGTCGGCAACAATGTTGTCATCGTTCCCTGTGTAAAGCGCAATTTCATGTTGCCGCCCGCTATCCGCCAAAGCACGAACAACGTCCAATGTTTGATACCGATTGAAAGGCGCGAGCTTTACAGCCACAACCTTTTCAATTTCAAAAAACGCTCGCCAGAATTCGTATCCCAGCAAACGTCCACCGACTGCCGGTTGCAGATAAAAACCAAAAAGCGGAATTGCTTCGGAAACTTGTTGGCAATGCGCAATCAACTGTTCCGTCGTCGCTTCGCGCAAAGCCGCCAGGCTCAGCAAACCGATGTCATAGCCCACTTCAGCAGCAAACGCAGCTTCGGCAACAGCCTGTTCCGTTGGCCCACAAACGCCAGCGATTTTGATGACTTGTCGCCCGCTTCCCTGTTCCCATTCGCGCGCCGTTTGCATCGCCAGTTTCAACACAGGCTGGAACAAACCAATTTTCGGATCGCGAATGGCAAACTGAGTGGTGTGAACTCCAACAGCAATTCCGCCTGCGCCAGCGTCGCAGTAATACCGCGTCAAAGCGCGCTGATGCCGTTCGTCCAGCTTCCGCGCTTCAGTCAGCGCCAACGGATGCGCCGGAATGACAACGCCTTCCCACAGCTTGCGGCCAATTTCAGGATCAACTTTTGAAAATGCCATTGCTTAAAACTTCCCGTCTACAACTTCAAACTTGGTCGGTTTGTTCAAACTTTTGCCGCCGACTTCAATCCAATGCGCAACCAATTCCATCAACTCTTCCAGCTTCATGTCGGGCTCACCCAGCAATTGGCGGCAAAGCGCAGAATTATTGAGCAGTGCCAGGCCAGAGGCTGCACCTTTGAAGTTCGCTTCACGCTGAAAACGCTGGGCAAAAAATGCAGCCGCTTGCTGCACCGACACGATTTCGCCGCCGGTGACATTCAACACGCGCGGCGGCGAATCGCAGAGTTCCAGACTTCGCAAAGCATACGAATTGGCGTCGCCTTGCCAGATTACGTTGAAGCGCGAAACGGACAGATCAATCGGTTGGCCAGAAAAAACTTTTCGAGCGATGTCCACCAGCACGCCGTAGCGCAAATCAACGGCGTAGTTAAGCCGGAACATCAAACACTGAGTTCCCTCTTCGCGCGAAAAGTATTCAAACACCCGCTCGCGTCCCAAACAGGATTGTGCGTATTCGCCACGTGGGTCCAGATCGTCGCTTTCTACTGAACCAGCGCTGTCTGCGCCAACGAACGGATACACATTGCCCGTCGAAAACACCACAATCCGCGAAGCCCGATACCGATGCGCGACGTACGCTGGGACCACTGTGTTACTGGCCCAGGTCAGATCGCTACGATCCGCCGAGCCGAACTTCCTGCCCGCCAGATACAAAACGTTTTCGCATTCCGGCAGCCGATCCACTTCGTCGCGGTTCAATAAATCGCAGGAGGCCGTTTCGACGTTTGAAGCTTCCAGTTCGTTTCTGGCTTCAGTGGAACTGAACCGCGAAACGGCAATGACGCGCTTCGACACGCCTGCGGCTTCAATTGCCCGTTTGCAGCGCTTGGCCAGCGATGGCCCCATCTTGCCGCCTGCGCCCAGCACCATGACATCACGAGTCAAGCGGCGCATAAACGCCACGTCTTGCTCGTTTGGCGCTGAAAGTTTCTCTTCCAATTGTTCTTCGGTTTCGATCATCGTTGGGTACGCGCAGCTTCCAGCGCGCGGTCGTGGCCAAAAGATGCTTTGAAAAGAAAAGGGTTGATCAACAGGCCTCGCAGGCCACAGGCGCTGCGTACCCAGTTCAACCAAACTCAGGCCCCGGAATGGCAAATTGATTTTCGGGTAAGCCAAACCGCCTGGCCTGGCCACGAAACATTCGAATGAAAGGCCGCTGCTCTTTGAAGCCAACTGATTCCAGCCACTGCAACCATTCCGGCTCACGATGCGTGGCGTCCAGGATAAAAGCGTTGCCAGTTTGCGCTGCCAGACAAGCCGTCACCAACTGCCTGGCGGTTTGAACATCTTCAGCAATGACCGGCCCCAGTTGTTCAAATTTGAATCCGTGGCGGCCAAAGGTGTAGCCAGCAATTTGCCCTTTGTGTTCAACCACCCAGGCATATTCGGCAGCTCCAGAAAACAACCATTCCAGCAACAAGCGGCGATCTGCGCCAAACACCTTTTGATCCATTTCCAACACACGGAGCAAATCCGCTTCCGTCATTCGCCGCGCCGGATTGTTTTTGTCATTCGCAAAACCGGCAGCAACAGTTTCCATGCGGCTTAAGCCGTAATCGTCAACGAAACCGAGCTTCAAATACACTTCACGACCGGCAGGCGTCGCATCCAAACCAACCAGGGGCTGATCTTTCAAAACGTTCAGGGCTTCGTGCAACAACTTTGTGCCGATTCCTTGGCGTTGCTCAGCCGGATCAACCAACACCATCCCAATCCAGCTTACGCAATCCTGATAACTGATTGTCGTCACGGTGCCAACAACTCGCTCATGTTTGACAGCCACACGGCAACCCATCGGAGAGAGTTTCAAAAACAATTCCCAATCCTGCGGCAATTGATTCCAACGCGCGGTTCGGCACAGTGCTTCGCCAACCGGAATATCGGCAGCAGTCATAGCGCGAAATTGAAGCAAGTCGTCAGGCATCTGCGTGTTTTGCTTTTCTGGGAAGGAAAGAGATCGCCACTGCTCCAAGCAGCGCCAGTCCGATCATCACCAAAAACCCTTTTGTGTAATTTAGATTTTGATCCCGTAATCTGCCGACCAGTTTGGGAACCCAGGCTTCCGCCAAACCATCCACGACAATGATCAATCCCATCACGCGCCCCATGACGCGAACGCCAAACAGGTCCGCCGCCATCAACGGGATAATCATGTAATCGCCGCCCATGCCGATGCCGAACACGATGGCAAACAGATAAATCATTCCTGGCTCTTGAATGAAAAACAGAATCGGAATTCCGCAGGCGACCAGCATGTAAATCAAAATCATGACGTACTTTTTCGGAAAACGATCCGCCAGCCAGCCCATCAAAATTCTGCCGACGTTGCTGGTAAACAGCACCAATGCGATGACGTTTGCCGCCTTGTCCTGAGAAAATCCGCTGTCGCGCGCCAGATAAAGTTTCAGATGCTGATTGGTTGCACCGACGGCTCCAATCGAACAAAGACTGCCAATCACCAGCAGGTAAAACGACGGGCTTCGCATAATCTCACTCAGCGGAGCAGTCGGAATATCGTTCTTCTGCTGAAACTCTTCGGACTTGTCATTGACCATCAACGTCAGCGGCAACGCCACGACGGCCATCAAAACTCCAAGACACAACAGCGCCGTTTGCCAGCCAAACCTGCCCGTCAACCACGAAGCCATTTTGACGGTGATTGCTCCGCCCAAACCAATTCCCAAGTATGCAAAGCCCATCGCTTTGCCGCGTGATCCTTTGAACCAGCGCGATAGCAATACCTGATTTGGCAAAGGCCCCGCGCAAACGTAACCCAGCGCGTTGAAAATGAAGCAGGTGTAAAACAGCGGCAGCGTATTGACCTGGCCTAGCCCGATGATTGAAATCGCGCCGAACAAAATCCCTACAATCATCAACCGCTTCAGGCCGAACCGGTCAATGATCCACCCGGCGGCAAACCCGAATAGCGGCAACACCAGCGTTTTGCCAAAGGTGTTGCCCGACGTGACCTGTTCGCGCGACCAGTTAAATTCTTTGACCAGAAAGTCGTAAAAGAACGGCGGGCCGTAAAAGGCTATGCCAACCAGCGCGTACAGGTTTAGAAACGAAGTCAGCGCGATCAAACGCTGCTTGCCTTGGGTGAGTTCAGCCATTGATTGAGTTTCCTTGTGTGTAGAGCAGGCGGGACGCCTGCGCTCCCAGGTTACTTGCCAGCCGGACGAATGTTTTTGCCTTCGCGTTTGGTCAGCGAATCGCCAAGGTCTTCACGCGCGCGTTCAACAAACACCATCAATTGTTTGACGACTTCCGGATGTTTGTCGGCCAGGTTGGTCGTTTCGCCTATGTCGGCTTCCAGATCGTAAAGCGACAATTCCAACATTGGATACGTGTCTTTGCCCGGCTTGCCTTCGCCACCAGCGGTTTGAATAAAACGATATGTGTGCGGCAAATGAAGCTTCCATTTGCCAGCCCGCACAGCCTGCAATTCTTTGCCGTAATAAAAGTACAACGCATCGTGCGGACTTTTCGCGGCTTTCTTGCCGGACACAATCGGCCAGATGTCGCGTCCATCAATGATGCGATTTGGGGGAGTTTCCGCGCCGATCAGCTTTGCCAGCGTGGGCAGCAAATCAATTGTCATTGCCGGTAGACGGCTACTGGCTCCGGCGGGAATCTTTCCCGGCCAACGAGCGATAAAGGACACACGCACGCCTCCTTCCATCTCAGTGCCCTTGCCTTCGCGCAAAGGCTTGGCTGAACCGGCGTGATTGCCGTAACTCAGCCAAGGGCCGTTATCCGAAGTGAAAATGACCAGCGTATCTTTATCAAGTTTCAATCGTTTCAGCGTTTCCAGCACCTGCCCGACGGACCAATCAATTTCTTCGATTACATCGCCAAACAAACCGCGCTTGGTTTTGCCTTTGAACTTGTCAGAAACAAACAGCGGCACGTGCGGCATGGTGTGCGGGACATAGAGAAAGAACGGTTTCGCCTGGTTGCGTTCGATGAACTTGACGGCGCGCTCGGTGTATTGCGTCGTCAGTTGCGATTGATCCGGCATCAACTGAATGACCTTGTCGTTTTCGATCAGCGGCAAGTCGGGATACGTCCCGGTCGGATGCTTTGGCCACATGTCATTTGAATACGGCAAGCCAAAGTATTCATCAAAGCCATGCCGCGTCGGCAAAAACTGCGGGTGATGGCCCAGATGCCATTTGCCGTAAATGGCTGTCGCATAACCACGTGATTTGAAAACTTCGCCAAGCGTTGTTTCCTCCGCGTTGATGCCGTAATTAGCTCTGTGGTCGAGCGCGCCTTCAATGCCAACTCGGTTTGAGTAACAACCGGTCATCAGCGCCGCGCGCGAAGCCGAACAAACGGCTTGCGGAACATAAAAACTGGTCAGCCGAATTCCTTCCTTTGCCATTCGATCCAGGTTCGGCGTCGAGTACCCCATGGAGGCTTTGTCCTGATTGAAGCTGCCAATGTCCGCGTAACCAAGGTCATCAATGAAGAACAGCACGACATTCGGCAGGCGTGCTTTGTTTGATTGAACAGCCTGCGCCGACTTGCCAGCAATCATCGGCACAAGGAACAACGCCACCATAAACAGCACAAAGCTTCTTCTCATGATTCTTGCTATTCCTTTATACGTCATTAAACTCTCCCGACTCCCAGTCAGCGCATCGGAAACGGTTCCATCAATTCTGCCCTGCTGCCGTCCGGATCAAACAGATTCAGTTGCCAGCGACGATTGCGGCCAACCTGCGGCGAGCGAATCTTCGACGGGTCATCAACTCTCTGGCGCAACGCCTCCAACGCTTTTTGCATGTCTGGAACCAGCAATGCGACGTGATGACTGGAACCAAGCTGTTGCCGCGTGGGTTTGCCGCTAGTCAGCATGTATTCGATGTAATCGGTTCCGTCGGGAACGCGCATGTTGATCCAGTTGAGCGTTTGATCGTCGCGGCCTCCGCGCCAGATTTCCGAAAAGCCCATCACGTCTTTGTAAAACTTGTCGGCGACAGTTTGATCGGCGATGGTGATGCCGACGTGCAATATGCGGTCGGAAATCCGCTGCGAAGACATGTATTTGCCCCGCGCTTTGGTGTGCAGCGAGCCGGCGCGGTACTGGACAAACTCAACCGTGTGGCCGTCGGGATCGGTTACGGTGAAGTTGAAATTTCCGTCTCGACCTTGTCCATGTTTATCAGGAACTTTGATGTCTTTCGATTTCAGGTACAGCCGCAGGGCTTCAATGTCCGTGGTTTCAAACGCGATATGTTTCAGCCGTTCGTCCTGATTCGGCGGCAATCCCGGAAAGATTTCTATGTATTGGCGGTCGTTCACTTTGAAATACGTCAGCGCCAACGAGTTGTCGGGATTGCGAATCTGAAAGGGTTCTTCGTATCCCAGCAAGCCCGTGTAAAATTCACGGGCCTGCGCCAGGTCGGTGACCTGAAAAGCGATGTGCGCGACGCCGATGATCAAAGGTCGCACCGGAGCTGGCGCTTGTGGCGAGACGTTGAAGCTGACCGCTACCAGCAAAGCGGCGATCAAAGCAGCCGTGATTTTCATTTTTTCAGCTCTTGAATGCGGATGTTACGGAACCGCGCGCGGCTGTTTTCACCCCAGGCGCCTGCGCCGCCGTGAACCTGCAAGCCGATGTAGCCTTCGCGCGGGTAACGATCTTTGTTGTCCGTGAAATCAGTCGTCTTCACGCCGTTCAGCCAGGCAACGACGTGCGCGGGTTGGCCTTCGATGCGAGCGCGCAGTTTGTTCCAGTCGCCTTTCTTGAAGTACTTCGGCCAATCCCTGTTTTGCTGAATGAAGCCGCCTTCCGCCGGAGCGTACAAACTGCCGATGAAGCCGTCTTTGCGATAATCAATCGTCACCTGATAGCCCATTCCGTCATCGCGCACGCGCAGAAACAAGCCTGTGTCTACGGGATCGTCCACTTTGAATTCCAGTTCGATTTCGTAATCGGAGTATTTCTTGTCCGTCCCGATCAAACCGCCTTTGTGGTCTTTTTCCTGGTTTGCCACCAGCGCGCCGTTTTCGACCGTCCAGACACCGCCGTTGCCATCGTGAACCGCCATCAAATGCCAGCCGTTCATCGTCTTGCCATCAAACAACTTCTGCCAGCCCTGAGCCGACAGACCGGAAGCCAGAAACGCAAAACACCCTAAAGCCATTGCCACAGCAAACGCTC
>CAYLJQ010000190.1:0-10660 GCA_964383955.1 uncultured Heliomicrobium sp.
ACCGAAAAACAGGGACTGACTTTGTTGCCCAAAGAAACGGGCCTGAACGCGCTGTTCAACCCGAACGCGCAACTTGATTTTGCAGGATCAGGCACCGAACGGCCATTTTTCAACAACGACTACAACAACTTCGCGCCAAGCATCAGCCTGGCGTGGGACCCGTTTGGCAACGGCAAAACTTCGATTCGTGCTGGGTATTCGATGTCGTACGTGATTGATAACAACATCACCACGATTTTGAATGCAGTCAGCGGCAACGACGGGTTGCAAGCCAATGCCACGATTCTCAGCACCAGCGGAACGGTCAGCGGCGGCGGCATTCGCCCAGTGCCAGTTCCGGCGTTCCGGGTTCCGCGAACGATTTCCGACAACCTGGCAATTGATCCGCAAGCAGCGGTCTTTACCTTTGATCCAAACTACAAGACGCCTTATGTGCAGCAATGGACGTTGAGCGTCGAGCGCGAAATTTTCCGCGACACGGTTGCGGAGCTTCGTTATGTGGGAAATCGCGGCGTCAAATTGACGCGCGGCATTGACGTGAATCAGGTCAAAGTGTTGGACAACGGATTCCTGGCCGATTTCCAGCGCGCTGAACGCAATCTGGCAGCAAACGGCAACCCAACGCGCGGTGAAACGTTGCAAGTCTTTCCCAGACTTGGATTGGCCGGTTTGCTGACCAACGCGACGGTTCTGAACCTGATTGCCCAAGGTCAGGTTGGCGAACTGGCGGCGCTGTATGTTGCCAATCGTTCGTTGTTCCTGGTTCCTGGACAAAATGGTTCCCAGGTTGGGCCGGAATTTTTCCTGCGCGCAAATCCGAATATTTTTGTGGCGGATTACATCGGCAACGGATCGTATTCCGATTACAACGCGTTGCAGGCAGAAGTTCGCCGCCGTTTCGGCAACGGCCTGTATTTCCAGGCGAATTACACCTTCAGCAAAGCCTTCAGCGATTTTGAAGGCGGCCAGACGAACTTTTCCGGCTTGATGGATTTGGGTTCGACCAATGCGCTTGAAAAAGCGCGCATTGCCGACGACGTCACGCATGTGTTCAAAGCCAACGCCGTTTACGAACTTCCGTTCGGTCGCGGAAAACGCTTTTTCGATCGCGGCGGAGTGCTGGGCAAAATCGTCGGCGGTTGGAGCTTCAACCCAATCCTTCGCTGGCAAAGCGGCGAACCGGTTTCAATCGTGTCGGCACGTGGCACGCTGAACCGCGCCGGACGTTCGGCCAAGAACACGGTCAACACCACGCTTTCGATCAGCGATCTGCAATCGAAAACCGGACTGTTTTATGATGCGCAAGGACGTCCGGTGATTTTCGATCCCAGCCTGATCGGCTCCGATGGCCGCGCCAACACACAGATCTTCCAAAACCCGACATCAGGAAACTTGGGAAGGCTGCAACTGACTCCGGTCAGCGGACCGGGCCGATTTGATTTCGACGCGGGATTCATCAAACGCACTGCCATCACGGAGCGCGTGAATTTCGAATTCCGCTTTGAAGCCTTCAACCTGCTGAACAAGACCAATTTCAACATTGGTCAGGCGCAGAACATCAACAACACGAACTTTGGCCGCATTACGGCTGCATTCGCTCCGCGCGTGTTGCAGTTTGCGGGCAAGATCAACTTCTAGCTGAAAGAAGCTGTTTTCCGTCCACGAAGACACACGAAGAAAACACAAAGAAAACAAGCACTGCTTTCTTCGTGAGCTTCGTGTGAATTCTTGGACGGATTTTTTATTGGCTTGGCGCTCGTGCGGTACAAGGAGCGGTAGCGACTTGGCGCTTCGGAATTGCGCCAGGCGGAAGAACCAGGTCGCTACCGCTCCCCGCACCGTATCCTCAACCGCTGTATGTGTTACGACTCGGCATTCACCGCCGCAATTAACGCTTTGATATATCCAAACGAATAGGCAAATGCCTGCAAGCTTCCCGCGTCGCCTTCGATCTTGGGCACATGGTCGGGCATCAGCATCCCATCGTAGCCGACCTCTTTATAAACCCGCATTGCCTTGAGCATGTCTACGTCGCCATCATCAATAAAGGTTTCGTGGAAGTCTAGAAAGCCGCCGCGAATGTTGCGGAAATGCACGTTAAAGATTTTCTTCCGACTGCCGAAATAACGAATCACATCGAAGATTTCTACGCCGGGCTTGGCCAGCATCTCTGACACCGTGCCTTGGCAGAAATTCAAGCCGTGGTTCGGGCTGTTCACAATGGCAAGAAATTTCTTCAAGCCGTCCACGCTGCCCAAAACCGTATGCACGCCGCGATAGCCCTTGTCTTTCGGCATGCCCGGATCGTGCGGATGACAGGCCAGCTTCATTTTGTATTCATCCGCCACCGGCATCACACGTTTCAGAAAATAGGTGATGCGCTCCCAATACACGTCTTCATTGACTGGCCCGGCTTCGGTGAGAGGCGGTTCCTGTTTGGCTTTGGCGTAACTGAAGGCGCGCGATTTTGCGCCGCCGCGACTGGTGACAGCTTCGGTGCTGACCACGCCAAGAATGCTCATGTTGTATTTGAGCATCGGAATGCCTGCGCGCGCTGCATTGCGAATCATCTGGCAAATGTCGTCAATCTGGCGGTCGCGCTCCGGGCTTTTACCCAGCATAATTGCCGGGTTTTCGTGGCGCGTAATGTAGGCTGAACTGAGCGGCAACGGCACGCAATCAAGCTTGATGCCGAACGATTCGACCCGTTCGCGCAATTTGGTCAAGCCTTCGACCGACCACGCCGCGTCGAGTTTCGCCGAAGGCAGATCGCTGCAAATATTGTTCACGCCCAACGCGGCAAACAGCTTCAACGCTTCATTGGTTGCCAGGTGTTGATGGCCGACTTTAAGTTTCGCTCTGGAAGCCAGCTTTTGCGGCGCTGTGGTTGTGGCGAGCAGACGCTCCGTAACCTTTGACTCGATGACTGCGCCACTCAAACCGGCCAGACGGATAAAGTTTCTGCGATGCATAGAGTTCCTCCAGCTTCAAAATAGAAGGCGTGGCTGTGTGAACATCAGCAACAGACCGCCTGTCAGCCACTTCTGCTGCAATAGATGTCAGGTGGTGTTCTCTTTTTGCACTTCGTAACGAAGCGCAACGATACCGTTTTGATAGGCTTTGACCTCTGTCAAATGCAGGGCGATGTCACGGTCGAGCTTGTCGAAGAAGGCAAGTCCCTCCCCAATCAAGATCGGCAGGATCGAATAACGAACTTCGTCGGCCAGCCCAAGACGCAGGCATTCGCCCGCGACCATTCCGCCTCCCACAAACCAGATGCTACGAAAGGTGGCGCGCAATCGCCCATTCACCAATTCCCTCAGATCGCCTGCATAAAACTCAACCGTATCCCGCGTGCGCGGCAAGTCGCGATGAGTCAGCACGACAGTAGGTTTGTCACCGTACGCCCACCCCAATCCTTGGGCTTCAAAACGCAGGGCGGTCTCATAAGTGCGCGATCCCATCACATAGCAATCAATCGTTTTGAGGAATTCCTGGATATATTCTGGATCCATCACTTCCCCGCTGACGAATTCGTCTGAGGTCTCCATCCAATCAACGCGCCCATCCTTGCGAGCGATAAATCCGTCAAGGCTCGCAGCCATGTGAATAGTTACTTGAGAATTAGTGTTTGCCATCGTTTTTGCGTTCAGCCGCGTTCTTAAAAATGTGTTTGGGCAGCTTCACGTGAACGCCAAGGTTTGGTTTATCCACAAGCTGCGTGATCGCCACGTTCCCAGCGATGCTGACCAGTTGATATGCCTGATGTTTGGTCAGCCCTTTGTTTGCCACCAGAAAATCTACCATCTCCTGAATCGCCATCGTGGTTGCTTTGGCCAAATCCGGATCGGTCGCCATGCTGATGAAATCGGTGGCGGTTTCCGCGCGCGGCCAAGTCAGCTTCATATCTTTCCGCACAGTGAGTTTGATTTTGCCACGCAGAGAGGTTTCGATGGCCGTCTGGTCCACTTCGCCATCGCCTTGTGCGGCGTGTCCGTCGCCAACTTCAAACAACGCGCCCGGAACGAACACCGGAATGTAAAGCGTCGAACCAGCGACAAGCTCCTTGTTGTCCAGGTTGCCTGCGTGCCTGCCGGGGGGATTGCTGCTGACCCGGCCAATTTCCGGCGCTGGAGCCACCCCCATACTTCCAAAGAATGGCTTCAGCGGAATGACAATGCCCGGCATGAATTCTGTCGTCATGGTCTTTTTGTTGAGAGAAAAGATTTTCTGCTTCACCGATCGGTCACAGTTCCCAGGGATAAAGCCGCTGCAGCCGTTGTAGCCATAGTCAATCGCCAGATCAATGGACAAGACCTTCACTTCCAGAACATCGCCCGGCTCCGCGCCTTCCACATACACCGGCCCGGTCAGAATATGTCCGCCCGGCCCGCGGCGTTCGCCTGTCACTTCGCTGACAATCGCCCGGAGCGAAGGTTGAATCTTTTCCGGAGCCACGCCTGCGTTTTGAAGCCCGTTCGGACTGTTCGTTAACAACGTGTCCACATCAATGATGTCTCCGGAGGCAATGCGCAACGCGGGCTTGGCTTCTGACCAGTAATAGCCATAAGCAACCGTCGCGGGCGTTGCTTCCAGCCGGTGCGTTTTCGGAGCCGGTTTCTGGACGGCAAGCCCTGCGATGCAAATCGCAATGGCGACAACAAAAGAACGAAACATGAACTCCCCTCCAGGATAAGTTTAAGAACCAAGCATTTCCTTCACTCGCATTCAATGCGCAGAGGCCAGTAGTTCAGAAATCGTCACAAACCGATAGCCTTCCTGCCGTAGGCTTTCAATAATCCCGCCGACTGATTTTAACGATTGCTGCCGGTTCGGATACATGACATGCAACAGAATGATTGAACCGGGGCGCACCTGTGATTCGGTTTCTTCAATGATTTTGGCCGCATCCGCTGCAATCTTTGGGCTGGAGTCCGGCTCGACATCCCACATAATGGTTTTCCGACCGGCTTGCGACAGGTAATGCGGCAGCGCAAAAAGCTTCTTGCCATAGGGTGGCCTGAAATTGATTTCTCCGCTGTACCCTGTTTCCCTGATCAACCGATCTGTTTTTTCAATTTCTTGCTGCACAAACGATGGCGTTACCAGAATCATCCGTTTGTGCGAATAGGAATGATTTCCCAGTTCGTGCCCCGCCGCGAAGATCTTTCGCCCTTCGGCCATGTTCTGCTCTAGCTCTGCTCCGATTACGAAGAATGTCGCTTTGACCTTCTTTTCTTCCAGCACCTTCAAGATTTCATCCGTAGCGTTCGTAGTTGGACCATCGTCGAATGTCAGCGCAACAATTTTCTCTGAGGTATTTCCCCGCGAAACAAGCTGGCCAAAGAACTGAAAGGTGCGGGATTTGCTGACTTGAAAAAGTACCGCCGAGCCAGTGAGCAGCAAAACAAAAATCCCAATCACAAGATTTTTTCTCATACACTCACCGGAACTACGCCGTTATCTTTATCGAGGATTTCGGGCGCGTGGCGCGGGCGTCACGGCGTCCCAGCGAGCGTCACCAGTCCGTGGATAATCTCGCGGCAGCTTGTCCCAGTCTGGCCGCGTCAGGCCGTTCAGGTCATACACCACCTTTCCATCCCGAAGCGTCAGTTCGCAATTCAGCTTCTGCGTTCCTTTCAGCCGCGCGCCATTCATATCCACAAAGCCGAAGTTGCCTTTTTCGAGCTTGAAAACTGCAATGTCAGCGACTGCACCCATTGACAGATGCCCCAATTCTTCGCGTTTGATCTCGCGGGCAGGATTCCACGTAGAGCGAAGAACCACATCATCAACGGACATTCCCATCGCCAGAAACTTGTTCATCACATTGAGCATGTCCTTCATTCCAGCGTTCATGCTTCCTATGTGAAGGTCAGTAGAGATGGAGTCGGGAACGAAGCCTTCTTTCATCGCCGGAACCGCAAGCCGCCACAAAAAGCTGCCTCCACCGTGGCCCACGTCAAAAATCACACCACGTTTTCTGCCTTCCCAAATCGCAGGATTCAGCTTGCCGGATTCCATCTGTTCATTGCGAAGCCCGGAATAAACGTGCGTATAGATGTCGCCGGGCCGCAGCTTTTTAGTCAACAAATCGCTCAGCGGCCGCTCGACGGGGTGATTGGTTCCAAAGTCCACCATCACAGGGATATTTGCTTTCGTGCCTGCTTCGACGGCCTGCTCAACCGGTTTCCATTCCGGGCCAGCGTAATGCGCCGTCTTGATGCCTACGATCAAGCCCGGATACCGAAGCGCCATTTCCGCCGTTGGTTTGGCATCCATATCGGACAAGTCCTGTTCAAACTTTGCGCCGCGCATGCCGTTGCCGACGATGTTCAGAAACGCCAGCACGCGCGTCTTGGAACGATCAATGATTCGCTGCTTGAAGTCTTCGAAATTCCGCCAGCCCGCGCATCCGGCGTCAGCCACCGTAGTAACTCCAACCCGGAAGGTGAAACCGTCAGGATACAGGCTGTTATCCCCGGCATACGAAGCGCGTTCGCCGGTTCCCGCAAAAACGTGAACGTGAATATCAATCAGCCCAGGCGTGACGTAATACCCCGACACGTCCACCACCTTGAGGGCTTCAGCCGGATTGATTTTGGCCGCAACGGCGGCGACTTTTCCATTCACGATGGCGACATCACGAACGGCGCTGATCTTATTTTTGGGATCAATGACGTGGCCGCCTTTTAACAGCAGGTCATACTTTTGCTGGGCCGAGACATTGCCCGACCAGGAAAGAGCGATCAACATCACGACAAAGATGCGTTGTTTTATGGAAGTCATGGAATTCACTGTGAAGCTACTGATTTGTTTTGGTGTTTAAGAACGCCGGACGGCTTTACTGCAAGACGGCGCAAAGTATACGCCGCGTCTTTCGGGCGGACAACGATTTCGCCCAGGTTACCTTGGCAAGCAGTTCAGAAAATTCCTTGTGGCTTCGTGCAAGTCTGGTGGAATGATTTGCTAGGCGATTCTTTTAAGGGCGGAAACGCTGTCGAACTCTTCCTCAGGAGCATGTTCTCTCAGCGATTCGATTGTTCCGTATCCCCAAGAAACGGCTCCAAACGCGATGTTCACCTTTCGCGCCGCCTCCAGATCGGTGGCTTGATCGCCAATGTAGATTGCTTCGTGACTTGGGATGCCGGTCGTTTTAAGCACCTTTTTCATTCTGGCGGGTTTGCCAAAGATGGACATTCCGCACTCAAAGTGGCGAATCAATTCCATATTCGCAGGCCCCAAAATCCGGCTGACGTTCTCATATGAGTTTGAAGTCACGATGGCAAGCGTGACTCCGTGATTTGCCAGATGCAGCAGCATGTCGCCAACCTGTTCAAACAACGAAATGCTTGCCGCATTTTGCTTCATCAGCGAGATAAAACTTCTTGCCACAAAAGGCAATTTCCAGGCGGGCATCCCGACCAATTCCATCATCTGCCGGGGAGTGTAATGCCTAAGCGTGGGCACCAATTCCGGCTCGATTCCCTTGAAGCCATGTCGTGCAGCCAGTTGATTGAAAACTTGAACAAAAAAAGGAAACGAGTCTGCCAACGTTCCGTCGAAATCAAAAATTGCCAGCCGATATTTCATATGCCCGAATTGCTTTTTTATCTGGTGGAAAGCCCCATGAACCTTTCTACGCGCGGCGTGGAGCAATGTAGAAATCATGATTGGCAATGTCGAAGATAAGATTGAACTGCTTTAGAACTTCGCTGCCGATAACGCTCATTTTCTGTGCCCCCAAGCCGCCGGAAAAGAAGCCAACAGGCACGTCGGCAAGTTTCGCTCTGCCAAGCACAAACTCTGGCAGGATTCCTTTTTTCACTTTGATCGTGTTGCCAAACGAATCCTTCAAGCTGGATTCTTCAGTGATCTTGATCTTTCCGTCTACACCAGCGTTCACAGCGAAAGCATCGTCCAATAGAATTCCGCCGGAATAGCCCGAATGAACGAGAAATTTGTTGGTATGGGTTTTCCCTTCAATCAAACAACTGCCCTGAATCATCAGCAGGCCGTTTTGGTTTTCGATTTTCAGGCGTTCGTATTTCCCTACTTTGCCAGGAAGCTTGTCGTGGAGCGTGACGCGGCGCTGATCGAAATCTATTTCAACAATCCGGTTTTGAAAGTAATCCAGACCAAACTTGCCGTCAGTGTCTTTCCCGGAATTTTTGTCTTCCCAGATATCAATGTTGTCGCGCCGTAGCTCGCCAATTTGAAGCCGATTTCCACGGCTTGATCGCGAATCCGCTTCGCCTCCCCAGGACTTCACTTTATCGGTGGCAGTGAATTTGATGCTCTTTGATTTTCGCACCGCATCCTCTGTCAATCTCAAATCCGACGACGCTGTGTGCAGCATCAGATTCAACGTGTCAGTGCCATTGAGCAATGCATTAACAACAATGACGTTGTGATCGGTGAGCGCAAACGGGATAACGACTTCACCCCGAAGCGCTTGTTGCGCGCGAATCGTTTGATTTATCCCGAACGTTAAAAGCAGGCTGGCGAGCATGACCACAGCGAGCAGTTGGCCTAATCGGTGCATAAGAGTTTTACCTTTGGAGCGGCTTGAAAGAGTTTATGGTTCTCATTTCTTTTTCTACATGATGGTTTTCAGTTTACCGCCCAGAACTGCCATTGGAAGCAGAATCGCCGTAAAGAGAACGTGATACCAAATAGGGACATATGGCCAGGACATCACCGCCTTCAGCACACCCATTGCCAACAGCAGAAAGCCTAGGGCTAGCGGCGCGCGTTGGTTTCCACTGGCGATCAGCAAAGCCAGAAATCCGGACATCACCGAGACGATTGAACCAAGGACAATATGCGTGAGAAGCATGGTCGTGTCCGATGTGAACTGGCCGCCATTTTCAATGGCCGCTTGGAACGCGCGCTGATGAGTGCCGAACTCCGCCCAAATGGCCGAAAGAATCTTCTCGCTTCCGACCCACGCCATCATCCAGGCAAAAAATCCAGCAATGACACCCAAAACGATTCGAACCATAGATTTCTCCTATTTAGAAGCGTGCATGCGATGCGCGCTGCGGGGCGGTTTTACAAAATTCGTTGGGCAATTTGCCAGCACGTTTCCTATGGCTTCCGCAAAATCTTGTCCATTGCTTTGCCCTTCGCCAACTCGTCAATCATTTTATCCAGGTAGCGAACTTCCCGCATTAATGGGTCTTCGATCTCTTCTATTCGGACACCGCAAATCACCCCTTTGACCAACGTTCGCGAAGGATTCAGCCCTGGGGCTTCCGCAAAGAATGTTTCAAAGTCGGTTTTGTTCTTCAGTCGCTCTTCAAGCTCTCCCTGGCTGTAGCCTGTCAGCCAATGAATGATTTCATCCACTTCGGCTTTCGTACGCCCCTTTTTCTCTGCCTTTGTAAGGTAGTGGGGATAAACACTTGCAACACTCATTGTATAGATTTTATGTTTTGACATGGTGTTCCTTTCTTCCCGGACGTAATGGTTCTTATAGGAGCTTTCAGTTGAGTGCGCCCTGTACATTCAGCGGTAAGACAGGTTTTGAACCTGTCTTACTAAATCAAGAAATTGCACGCCCGCCAAATAGCTATAAAGTGACGGGAGCTTTTCGCGCCGTACGTTTTCGCACTGTATTTCTTATTTGTGCCGGTTTCCAGCTTCCGTATTAACACGGTTCTGTCGCGCCGTCGCAAGTGCGTCAGGCCGCTCGCCAACAGTCGCGAACCTGCGTCCGTGGCTACCGTTTTGGCTCATACCGCATGGCCACCGCGCCCGACGCGAACTCCAGCCGGCTCACGAGCTTTAAATCTATATACTTCGATAGCCCCGCGAACAATGCCGGCCCGTGGCCCACCAGCCTGGGATGCACCACAAACTCGTATTCATCAATCAACCCCAGTTCCGCCAACGCCAGCGGGAGCTTCACGCCTCCCACAAACAGTCCCTTCCCCGGCTCCTGCTTGAGCTGCTGAACGGCCGTGCCAAGGTCCCCGCGCACAAGCTCCGCGTTCCAATCAACCCGGCCCAGCGTGCTGGATACGACGTATTTCTTGGCCGCGTCAATCGTCCGGGCGAAAGGTTCCGTCCAATCAGGCATCGCCACCGTCCGCGTCGCCAGCCGCCACGCTGCCTCCATCATTTCGTATGTCACCCGGCCAAAAAGGAGAGCATCGGCCTGGGCGAGATTCTCGACCGCGTGACGATGCAACTCTTCGTCCGCGGGAATTGCGCGATGATCGCAGCAGCCGTCCAATGTGACATTGATGGAATACCGAAGCGGTCGCATATTGATTTATCCTTTTTGCTTTTGGTGGTTGTTTATGGTTTGTGAGAACGTTGAAGAGCTACCCAACGACAAATCAAGCCTGGGCGGCATCGTAGCCCGCTTGTTATAGCAGAAGCGCAAACCGTCGCGGCAGGCGGGCATCAATAATGAACTTCATACCAGAACAGGCTCGATGCGTTTGGTCTGGCTCAGTCAAGTCGCATAAGCCAGCGCTGCTAGAATGTTTTCGAGTTCCAGGTCTTCGTAATCAGCCAATATTTCTTCGATTGTCAGGGCAGAGCTAAATAATCAGGCACCTACTCCGAATAGCTGCAGTCTTTTAGCAAGTTCAACATCTTGAACTTTGTAGACCTCCTCTTTCGGAGTTAAAAGCTGGTGATGATCTTT